>JACIYD010000370.1 GCA_014360105.1 Clostridia bacterium | reverse complement strand
AGGCGGATCCGGATGCAGGAACCGTGGTGTGGCCTAACGGCGCCGACCTGTGCCCGGACGTGCTCTACGCGAAGAGCGTCCCCCTGAAGCTGCCGGAAGAACTGGGCGCGTAAGCCAGGAGGCCTGTCAGGTTCGAGGATCTTGAGGGGAGGCTTGAAGGCATTTGGGCCCCTTCGATTCCTGGTGCCGCCGGCGCAGGGGTTAGGTTCGCGGTGAAAGGCCAAGACCAGGCCGGTTTCCTCGACCCCACCAGCTTGCTCTGGGATGTCATTGCGAGGCAACCGGTGATCGAATGCTCCCCTAGCGGATAGGGCCTGGGGGCACGCCACACAGGAACTCGAGGCCTGCGGCAACCTATACCGGTCTAGACTGTGTGCAGCGGATAGGGCGCAGAGGGCAGGTTTGCCGATACAGCGTTTAGGGTCGGGGGGATTGCTTATGGGTACCTGCGTCTACTGCGGGAAGCCGGCCGGGTTCTTACGAAAAAAGCACCGGGAGTGCGCAGAAAAACGTAACCGGGGTTGGGCGGAAATGGTTGGCCTGGCCAAAGCCACAGCCCTGGGAGAGGGCCCAGAAGGTTCCTTAGAGGACCTTACCGACCGCCTTGCAGGGATAGCTAATGGCAGTCTTGTTCCGCCAGACCAAGTGCGGGAAGCATTGATTGCCGGTTGGGAACAAGCGGCAACCCACTTCCTCGAGGACGGCAATTTGGATCCCCAGGAGGAAAGACGGCTCGTCTTATTCGCCGAACACTTTGGGCTTGCCCAGAATGACTTGAACAAGAACGGCATTTACGCTCAGTTCGTAAAAGGTGCGGTACTGCGCGAACTTATGGAGGGCAAAGTTCCTTCCCGCTTCCATGCAGTGGGGGCCTTGCCGTTCAACTTCCAGAAGAGCGAGACCCTGATCTGGGCTTTTGAGAACGTGGCTTACTACGAAGAGAAGACGCGCCGGGAATACGTGGGCGGGAGCCACGGGGTGAGTTTCCGCATTGCCAAGGGGGTGTACTACCGGGTTGGGTCTTTCCGGGGACGGCCGGTTGAGACCACCGAAAGAGTACACATAGATACGGGGCTCCTTGCGGTGACCACGAAACACCTTTATTTCCAGGGCCGCACCAAGACGTTTCGAGTCCGCCTGGACAAGGTGGTTTCCTTCATGCCGTATTCAAACGGGGTTGGGATCCAGCGGGACGCAGCAACGGCAAAACCGCAGTTCTTCATCACCGGAGACGGCTGGTTTACCTACAACCTGCTCATCAACGCGGCGAAGCTTGGTTAGTCATTAAAACTCTTCGGACGCCCTCCGAGGATACCCCACGGCGGTAGGGTGTGGCTGGCCCGCGAACACGTCTTCGACGGTTGCGATGCCATTCTGGCGTGGCATCCCGGAACCGAGAACCGGGCGGACTACGGCTCCAACCTCGCCGTGCAGATCTTCGAGGTAAATTACACCGGCCTGAGCTCCCATGCCGGGGCCGCTCGGGAGAAGGGCCGTTCCGCGCTCGACGGTCTCATGATCGCCAGCATGGCCATGGAGTTTCTCCGGGAATACATGATTGAGCCCATGAGAATCCCTACATCGTTACCAACGGTGGCCGGGCGCCCAACGTGGTCCCCGACCGGGCGGGCGCCTACCTGCTTTACCAGAACATGAACGCGGTGGGTGCGCCCAGCTTCTCGGCCGAAGAGCAGCAGGCGGTGAAGGCCCTGGCGCAGAAATACGACGTACCCCTTAGGGAGCTGAGCTCCGCCATCCTTCCGCCGCAGTATGAGCTGAGCAGAGCCTCTGCCGACACGGGGGACGTTAGCCACCTCGCACCCCTTCTAAGCCTGACGGCAGCTTGCGCCGCCCAGGGCTCTCCCGGTCACTCGCCCGTGGACTTAGAACAGTACGGTAGCTCCATGGGGCAGAAGGGCATGCTCTTCGCCAGCAAGTGCTTAGTTGTACCGCGCTCGACCTGATCACCGACCAGGCGAAGCTGGGGGCCGTAGTGAACGAGTTCAAGCAAAACCTGGAGGGCGTAACCTACCGGGCGGTCATCGCCCCGGACCTGTGGCCACCCGTCCCGGCCAGGAACCCTGCTTGCTTCAAGGGACCGGCGCCCCAGGAATTTCCCAGCCCGCACAGAGGCCGGGCCACGGGTACGGAGCCGCCCTTGCCCACCTCCGGCGCCTGCTACGTTCGGGCCACGGGTTCGGCTCCCTGTTTTAGCTGGAACATGTCGAAGAGCTCCAGCAGGCGGCCCCCGAGGTGCTCGAGTCTCGCCACCTGCTCGCCTACTTCGCCCAGCCGGGCCTCCTGGGCCACAAGGCTCTCACCCACCGTTTGGCTGCCGCGGGCGTTCTCGCTGGCCCGGCGCT
>JACIYD010000037.1 GCA_014360105.1 Clostridia bacterium | reverse complement strand
GTGGTCCAGGACCCTAAGACGAAGAAGTACAGTTTGGGCTTCAAGGTTTTTGAGTTAGGCTGTGCGGTTCTGACCAATGCCGAACTTCGCCGTGCCGCGCTTCCGGTAATGGAGGAGCTGGGGGAGCGGACCAGGGAAACGATTAATTTGAGCGTGGTAAATAATGGGGAAAGGGTATGTATTGAAAAAGTAGAAAGTAAGGAAGCTGTTCGTAATTTTGTTGAATTAGGTATGCGGGCGCCTTTGTACTGCGGCGCCACGGGAAAGGTCCTTCTAGCGTTCATGTCCGAAGAGGAAGCAAGGCGCGTACTGGATAGGCAGGAGCTGATTTCTCCGGTGACAGGTGGGCCCATCGACAGGACAATCCTGGAAAAAGAACTAGAAGTAATTCGCTACCAGGGCTACGCGGTAACTCGGGAGGAGAGAAGCCTCGGCGCGGCGTCGGTCTCGGCACCCATACGGGACCATACGGGAAGGGTGGTGGCCGCGCTTACTATTTCCGGTCCCACAAGCCGGTTTTCTCCGGAGCGCGTGGTGGAACTCATCAGGGAAGTTAAAGGGGCGGCAGGCGCGATTTCGCAAAGGCTGGGATATTCAGGATGACTGGGGATCGGAGTTTGACCAAAGCGGGCGGGGCAAGGCGCCCGCCAGAAGTGAAATGCAAGCGATGAGCTTTTTTTTAAATGCCTTAGTGCGGAACGCAGTTCTGTATTATGGAACAAATGGGGCGAAGAACGATGGTGAGCGTAGGGGTACTTTCCGAAGCATTCTGCCTCGTTCTTGAGCAAGAAGCGGGATCGGTGAGTGAAGCCAGCCTGGAGGTGATTACGGAACTTTACGGGCGGGTTGGTCGCCAAGGCCGCCCTCTTGTCGGCATTGGCTGTGGCGAGCAACCGACGGCCGAGTTCGCGTTGCTCGGCGAGTACGGGCTAGATCTCGTTCTGCTTTTTCCCGTGCCGGCCGGTTGGGCCACGGTTCTGCGGCGACGAATGAAAACTTATCTCGATCGGCAGTGGCCGCCCGTGCTCGTGGCGCCCGCGACCTTGTGGGGCGAAGAGGTTGTTCTGGGCCTGGCCTCCGAATTGGACGTACCTGCTTTTAGCAACTGTATGCAACTGGAGACGGTGGAAAACGGAGCCGTACGCGTCGAGCGACTATTTTACGAGGAAAAGATCGCGGTTCGGTATACGCTAGCACCAGGAAGCCCCCTGCTGGCTACACTTGCCGTTGGGCTTACCAACGTGCGCCGTCGTCGACCCGGCCACAGGGCGGAAGTTGTCTGCGTCCCGGATACCGGGCGGCTGCCTGCTGATCCGGTAACCGTGCTGGGGCGGATTAAGGCGGACCCCCGGACGATGGACCTGGAGGAGGCCGACGTGATAGTCTGCGGCGGACGGGGCTTGGGCTCGGCCGAGAACTTTGCGCTGCTCGCGAAGCTGGCCGACATGCTGGGGGCCGCGGTAGGAGGCACGCGGGTGGCGCGGGACAACGGGTGGATCACGGCCGAACGCCAGATCGGGCAGACGGGGAAGGTAGTCAAGCCTGAGCTGTTGCTTTCCTTTGGGGTATCCGGAGCTACCCAGCACACCATCGGCCTGCGCGACAGCAGGCGCATAGTGGCGGTTAATAAGGACAAGAACGCGCCCATGATGAAGCTTGCCGATGTAGCCATCGTGGCGGACGCCCGGGAGGTAATCGTCGAACTTATTCGCCGCCTGGAGGCTGCGGGAGCAGGCTTGGGCAGGCGCGCCGCCCGCCAAAATTAGGCCATGGAGTTGATCCGCGTGCTAGCCGTAGTGCTTCTCAAGAAGGCAGTTTTTTTGAGCGAGTCCGCCTTGAGGCCGCAGCCGGTTCAGGGCCTGCTGGCGACGCGGCGGCCCTTCATCGGCGCTCACGATCTGGCCGCCCTGCACCACGCCCTGTCGCTGCGCGAGCAGGCCGCGGTGAGCAGGGTGGCGGCAATCACGGCTGGGGGAAGCGAAGCCGACGTTATCCTGTGCCAGGCGTACGCCCTGGGCGCCGATGAGGTGTTCCGGGTTCCGTGGGAAGGCGACGCAGGATTGACCGACGCTTCGCCGGTAGGCCGGGTGCTGGCCGGCGTGCTGGCCGGCCTTCCGGCGGGGGTGGTCTTCTGCGGGCACCTCTCGCCCGACAGCGGGCGCGGTCTGGTGCCGTATGTGGTAGCCCAATCGTTGGGGTGGCCGCTGGTCACCAGGGCGGTCAAGGTGCAAATGACCCCCGACCTGCCCCACCTGCGCATCCACCGCGACGTGGGGCGGGGCAACCGGGAGGTGGTAGAATGCCCTTTGCCGGCAGTGGTTACGGCGGTGAGATACCCCTCCGGCTGGCGGTATCCTAAGTGCGCGCGCTTGCTCGCCTTCCGCCGGCGAAATGTGCCAACGCTGAGCCCGCCTTCGAGCCCAGGCATGCCCTCGGAGAAGCGTTGGCTGGCGGACATGGAAATGACGCGGGCGCGCCCCAGGCCAAAAAAGATCTTCACGCCAGACGAAAATCTTTCTGCCGCAGAGCGAATGAAGATGATTGTTTCCGGCGGCCTGAAGGCGAAGAAGGGGAAGGTAGTGGACGGTTCTGGAGCGGATGCGGCGAGTAAGGTCTATGAGGTGCTGGTTGAGTGCGGGTATGCCCCAAAATAGTCATTATTATCCCGGGAGGTGACGAAGATGATGTTTCCACGCCTTTTTACGCCGTTAACCATTAAGGGAGTGACCATTAGGAACAGAATTATCGCCACCGGTCACCTGACCCATTTTGCCTCGACCGATGGCCTGGTTACGCAGCGGCTAATCGACTACCACGTGGCGCGGGCGAAGGGAGGTATCGGCCTCATCATCACCGAGTCCATGGCCATCCACCCCTCCACGGCCCAATCGCAGTATACGATCCGGCTCTATGACCGCCAGGTGCTGCCCGGGCTGCGAGAATTAACCTCCCAGATAAAGGCCTACGGTGCGGCCGTGTTCTGTCAGCTCCACCATATGGGCCGCGAGATGACGTCTGTGGACACCATGCGGCCGGTGGTGGCTCCTTCGGCTCTGATGGATCCTTTGAAGCGCGAGGTGCCCCATGAACTCAGCAAGGCCGAGATCCGCGAACTGGTGGAGGCTTACGCGACTTGTACGGCGCACGCCCGCGAAGCCGGATATGACGGCGTGGAGGTGCATTGCGCCCACGGCTATCTCATCCAGGAATTCCTTTCGCCCCTGACCAACCACCGAGAAGACGAGTACGGCGGGTCGTTCGAGGGCCGGCTCCGCTTTGCCCGGGAGGTTATCCGCGCAGTTAAGGGAGCCGCCGGCCAGATGGTGGTGGGCATCCGCATCGACGGAGACGAGTTTGTAGACGGCGGTCTTTCTCTGGAGGACGTTCAGGAAATCGTAGTGGCCCTGGTGGCTGAGGGGTTGGACTATGTCGGGCTCTCGGTGGGCCACGATCTCAACTATCCGCCCATTTTTCCCAGCATGGACTTTCCCCTGGGGTGCTTTGTCTATCTGGCCTCGGCGATCAAACGCCTGGTCGATGTCCCTGTGTATACCTCGCACCGCATTAACGATCCGGCTCTGGCCGAGCGCATCCTGGAGGAAGGGCATGCAGACTTGGTCGCCATGACCAGGGCAACCCTGGCAGACCCGGAGCTGCCCAATAAGGCCAAGGAAGGGGATGTCGATGGGATCAGGCCGTGCGTAGGGTGCCTGCAGAGATGTTTTCACCGCCTGAGGTTGCGGGCGCCCATCTCCTGTCTGGGAAACCCGGCCGTCGGCCGGGAGCGGGAATTTGCTCCCTTACCCGCCTCGCAGCCGCGCAAGGTGGCCGTGGTGGGAGGGGGGCCGGCCGGACTGGAGGCGGCGCGAGTATTGGCCCTACGCCGCCACCATGTGGTGCTCTTCGAGCAGGAGGAAGAATTAGGGGGTATGCTGCGCCTGGCTGCGCGCGTGCCGCACCGGGACGAGCTGATGGGTATTGCCCGCTGGCAGATCCTGCAGCTTAAACGCCTCGGCGTTGAAGTGCGGCTGGGCCAGAGGGCTAGCGCAAAAGACTTGGCACCCTTCGACGCTGTAGTGCTGGCCACCGGCGCCGAGTATGGCCCGCCCTCCCTGGTGGTGAGTGAGCAAGTCCCTCATTACAATACGCTGGAGGCGCTCGAGCTGGGGGAGGCAGAAGTGGCGGGCAAGACGATCCTGGTGGTTGACCGGGACTACCATAACAAGGCGCTGGGGTTGGCGGAGCGCCTCGCCCAGATGGGCGCTCAGGTAGTCGTAGCTACGGAAGAAGCGGAGGTGGGAGTGGACCTTGACCTGGTAAACAAGATGATGATCTGGGAGCGTCTGCGGGAGCTGGGAGTGAAGAGCATTTCCAAGGCCAGGTTTGAAGGTGCGAACGGCGAAGACGTGCTTGTCGTGCACGAAGGTTGGGAAAGAGTTCTTCGCGGAGTGGGAGCGGTGGTGGTGGTAGACAAGCCGAAGGCCAACACGCTCCTGGCCAGGGAGATGGAGAGCCAATTTCCGGAGAAAGCGGTATACCTGGCGGGGAATTGTGCGGCACCGCGCCTCACCCCAGAAGCTATCTTCGACGGATACCGGATTGCGCTTGAAATCTAACAGAGAAAGGATTGAGCCTCATGGCACGCATATGGGAGGACAAACTTTCCGATACCGATCGTCTCGTAATCACCCGCGGCGGTTACGGCAAGAGCCGGGGCCTGGGAGAGCGGCCTCTTCTCTTGATCATTGACGTCCAGTACAACTATGTGGGCGAAGACCTGCCGATCGCCGAGCAGCTCGACCGCTGGCCTTCTGGAGGAGGCGCCGTAGCGTGGCAGGCCGTGCGGCATATCGCCACATTAAGAGAGGCAGCCAGACAGGCGGGCATTCCCATCTTTTATTCCCGTAATGTGCAGAAGCAGACCCTCGCGTTTGACCTGTTCCAAACCAAGACGGTGCGCGACCAGAGCAAGTACCTCGAGGGTCGCCCCGAGACGCAAATTGTCAAGGAGCTGGAACCCGCGCCGGGCGAGTTGGTGATTGATAAGTCCTATGCCAGCCTCTTCTACGGGACGCCGTTCCTGAGTTATTTGGTGAAACTCAGGGTGGACACCCTGCTCATCACCGGGGGCTCGACCAGCGGCTGCGTAAGGGCCACCGCCGTGGACGCAGCTACCCGCAACTTCAACGTTGCCGTGGTCGAGGAGTGCGTGTACGACCGCATTGAACTCTCGCACAAGGCCTCGCTGTTGGACCTTTGGATGAAGTACTGCGACGTCATCAGCCTCGAGGAGGCCCTGCACTACCTTCGGCAACTGAAGAGGGTTTGAAGGGAGGCCCAGCTCATGCAGTTTGACCTGGTGATCCAGGGTGGCAAAGTGGTGTTTCCTGAAGGATCGGTTCAGGAGGCGGACCTGGCCGTCAGGGAAGGGAAAATCGCTGGCGTCCTGGAAAAAGGCGCCGGCGCCGGCCTTGAGGCTCGCGAGGTGGTTGCCGCCGACGGGTTGTACGTTTTTCCCGGCGTGGTAGATCCACACCAGCACATGGGCATTTACAACCCGGCAGCCGAGGACTTCGACCGCGAAACGGCAGCGGCCGCCCTAGGCGGGACGACCACCATTGTCAACTACTACCGGGGAAAGGACTCTTACCTGGCCTCGGTTCCTCCTCTCATCGAGGAGGGAGAGCGCCTGAGCCGGGTCGACTTCGCCCTCAGCCTCGGCCTGCTGCGCCAGTTACATCTTGAGGAGTTGGAGCTATACGCCAGGGAGTTGGGCGTAACCTCGTACAAGTTTTATCGCAACTACCAGGACAACGTGGGCCGCATTTTCGCCGTTGAGGATCCTCTCACCCTCGATGGTGCGGACGAGCTGGAGATTCTGCGGCGGTTCGAAAAAATATCTGTGGAGCTAGTTCTGTGCGTTCACTGCGAGGATATGGACATTCAGCGCAAGACCGAGCGCGCGCTGCGCCAGGGCGTAGTGGAAGATAGCCTCGGCTTCTTCGCCCAGACCAGCCCGGATTACGGAGAGAGCGTTTCCCTCCTGGAGACACTCTACCTCCGGCGGTTGACCAGTGCGAAGGTGTATGTGGTCCATCTCTCCGCGGCCCGTAGCGTTCGCCTGCTCGAGGAGAATGCGTGGCTGTGGAGTGAAGGGGTTACCGTAGAGACCTGCCCGCACTACCTGGTGCTGGATACCGATGCTCCGTGCGGGCTCCTGGGCAAGGTGAACCCACCTATCCGCGAGGCCTTTAATAAGGAAGTGCTCTGGGAAGGCCTGCGGAAAGGCATCATCACTGCCATCGGCTCGGACAACTGTCCCAGCAGTCTGGCTAAAAAGTATGGCAAGGGCCGCGACGTCTGGAACACGCTCCCCGGGTTTCCCGGGTCGGGCGCCATTCTTCCCCTGATGCTCAGCGAGGGCTACCACAAGCGTGGCCTGGAGTTACCCCTAATTGCCCGGGCAACCAGCGCCGCTCCGGCCCGAGCCCT
Source organism: Clostridia bacterium (assembly GCA_014360105.1). GTDB lineage: Bacteria > Bacillota > DSM-521 > Neomoorellales > SLTJ01 > JACIYD01. The sequence continues at coordinate 2,648 of JACIYD010000037.1, read as the reverse complement.
CGGCCTGTGGCCCCAGAAAGGGAACATCGCGGTGGGCGCAGACGCGGACCTGGTACTGGTCGATCTGGACAGGGAACAGGCTCTGAGTCATGCCTGGTTCGGCGAGGACGGCTATTCCGTCTACGACGGCCTGCCAATCAAGGGGTGGCCGGTGATGACCATTGGCCGGGGAGAAATCATCGCGCGGGAAGGAAAGGTGCTGGCGCCGCCGGGTCGCGGTCGCTATCTCAGGCGCCGGGTCTAAGGTGAATTCGCAGGGCTACACCCGGAACCGAGGCGCGCGATCTCAAGGAAGATGGAGCACGCAATTAAAAGTGGCGGAGGTTGAGTAAGTTGTACCCCTTGCTCTTCAGCCCCCTGCGGATTGGTCCGGTGGTCCTGCCCAACAGAATAGTTAGCTCGGCGCACACGACCAATCTTAGTCGTGACGGCCTGGCCAGCGATGAGCACGTCGCCTACTACGAGGCCCGGGCCAGGGGCGGGCTAGGGCTGGTGGTGATGGAAGCCGTGCGCGTCCATCCCACTACGGCACCGCGTGGCGCGCTGATCGGTTACGATGCCAGGGCGGTGCCCCCGCTCAAGAGGGTCACCGAGGCAGTACATCGGCACGGCACGAAGATTTTTGCCCAACTGCTGCACATGGGGAGGCAGATGAGCGGCGCGGATACAGAGCTACCCCTCTGGGCGCCGTCGTGCTTGCCCTGTCCCACCAAGAGGGAACTGCCGCACCCCATGGAGCCAGAGGAAATTGATGAAGTGATCGAGGGGTTTGCCCGCGCTGCGGGCCTCATGGTCGAGGCCGGGTTTGACGGTGTAGAGGTGCATGCCGCTCACGGTTACCTCCTGCAGCAGTTCCTCTCTCCCTTCAGCAACCGGCGGAACGACACCTACGGCGGCAGCCTGGAAAATCGGCTGCGCCTGCTGGTTCAGGTGCTCCAGCGCGTGCGCGCCGCGGTGGGGGAACAGATAGCCGTAGGCGTGCGTATTAGCGCCGATGAGTTCACTGACGGCGGGCTGGGGCTCAGCGAGATGCAGGAAGTCGTCCGCATGCTGGAGGCGGTGGCGCCCCCGGATTACATTTCAGTGAGCCAGTGCAACTACAACGGCGTAAGCTATGCAACCATGATACCAGACATGCACTTCCCTCTGGGGACGTTCGTCTACCTGGCGGCGGGGATCAAGGAGGCCCTCCAGCGGACGCCGGTCTTTGCCGTGGGGCGGATTGTGGATCCCGATCAGGCGGAGCAGATTCTGGCCAACCACCAAGCGGACGCGGTCTGCATGACCAGGGCGACTATTTGTGATCCGGAACTTCCCCGCAAGGCCCGCGAGGGCAGGCCGGAGGACATCCGTACCTGCGTGGGGTGTAATCAGGGCTGCGCGGGTCGGATTCACACGGGCCGCAGCATTCGCTGCCTTCAGAACCCCACGGTGGGCCGCGAGACGGTGTGGGGCGAGGGTCTGGCCGCAGCGCCGCGGCGCAAGAAGGTAGTCGTGGTGGGTGGCGGTCCGGCCGGCCTGGAGGCCGCGTGCGTGGCCGCCCTGCGGGGCCACCAGGTCGTTCTTTTCGAAAGACGCGCGGAGCTGGGGGGTCAGCTCATCCTGGCGGCTAAGGTACCCGGACGGGAGGGCATCCGGGGCGTGGAGCAGAACCTCAGCCGGGAGGTCCGCAAGGCGGGGGTGGACGTCAGGCTGGAGGTAGAGGCTACAGTAGACCTCATCCTCGCCGAAGCGCCGGAGGTGGTCATCCTGGCCGTGGGAGCGGACCCCGTAGTTCCGGAACTGGAAACTCCTGCCGACGGAGCAGCGGCCCGACCGGTAGAAGACTGGCTGGAGGGCCTGGTCGAGGTGGGCGCAAAGGTGGCCCTGCTCGACGACGACGGCCACTACCGGGCCACCAGCGTGGCCGAGCTTCTGGCGGCGGAGGAACGGGAGGTGTGGGTGATCACTCCCAGGCCGTATGTGGGTACAGACCTCCCCCCTACCTGCTGGGTAAGCCAGGAATACCGCCTGCGGTCACTAGGGGTACGCGTGCTGACAGGGCACGTGGCTACTTCGTGGATTGGAAAGGACCTGGTCGTGCGGGACGTGTTCACCGGAGAGAACAGCACGGTGGGAGAAGTGGAGAGCGTGCTGGCAGCCTGGTGGCGCAGGCCCCGGCTGGAGCTGTACCGTCAGCTCAGAGAGGCGAGCCCAGGCATAGCGGTGCACCTGGTGGGCGATTGCCTCGCACCTAGAAGGGCGATGGAGGCCATCGCCGACGCTCACCGCCTGGCCAGGCTGCTCTAGGAAGAGGGGTGAGAGGGGGGATGAGGGCGCAGTTCCTCGGCTAGTCTTGCCAGACGGCGTTCATTGCGGATCACCGACCGAAGGGAGGAGAGATGCATGTCCATGTGTTGGAGGAAAAGTCGCCTGTTGGTTTGGCTTGCCCTGGCGAGCCTTAGCGTGGCCCTGCTCGGCGCAGGCTGCGGAAAGGGGACGGGCCAGGGGGCCGCGGGTGGCGGCCCGCCGGAAGTGAAGATCGGCCACATTCATCCTCTGACGGGCAGTATGGCCTACGAAGGCGGGCTCATGCGGAGCGCCATCCAGATGTGCGTGGATGAGATCAACGAGTCCGGCGGCATCAAGTCCCTGGGCGGCGCCAAGAT
>JACIYD010000369.1 GCA_014360105.1 Clostridia bacterium | reverse complement strand
GGGCACGAGCACCCCCGCCTGTTCCTGTTTGCCTTGCCCGCTGGTCCTAAGGCAAGCTTGCCCGCCGGCGTTCCCCTCTATCCCGGCCTCAAAGACCGGCGCCTATCCTGTTAGTCCGCACCGCCTGGGCAGGCACGATTGCCGTGCTCAAGGCCGCTATCGCCCTGGAAAAAAGGCGATGCGCGCGGCCACCCCGGCCTTTTCGACGTCCTTTGGGCAAATCTGATCGACGAAGACCTCCACACGGCCTGGTTCGCCAACAAGGTCAAGGAGCACCGAGATCCATCTCGCTCTGCTGCGCGTCAAGGAAACCGGTCTTCACCTTCGCCCGGAAGAGGTCCGCCATCAGGGCGGCCAGCTCCTCGCGTGCGTCCAGGACCGCCTCGCGGTTCACGTCCGTGAAACCGTCGATGGGAAAGAAAAGGTCGCGGCTTGCTGCCGTTACCTTGGCCCGGTCGCCCTGGCGCCAGATCCAGCGCCTCGTCCTCACTTCCCGCCCGTCCGCGTATACCAGTTCGCCCGGGTCGACGTCCTCTGCCGCCGCCGCGCCAAACGGGGTGAAGGTATCTCCCGGCCGGGCAAAGCGCACCTCGATGTCCCCTTCCATGCGCCCCAGATCGTGGGCGCCCATGGGCACGAAGTACTTGAGGCAGAGAGCATTGACCACGTTCACTACCGGGTTGATGTCCGGCAGCTCGCCCCCCTTGGCCACGCGCGTCACCAGCGCTTCGATGGAGGTGGGAAACTTGTTAGGATTGAAACCCAGCCGCCGGAAGGCCTCCCGGTAGCAGGCAAGCCCTGGGTGCTCCTTGGGGCTGGTGCCCGCCAGCCGCATACGCGCTTGCGCCGTCGCCTGCCGCAAGCGGCCCAGGCTCTCCGCGCCCAGGCCGTCCTGGACCAGACCGCGGGCGACCACCACCCCGAAGCAAACCGTCGGTAGAGTTTTGAAAACCTCGGCAGCTACGCGGAAGTACAACTCCGTTCTACCCCTTTCCTGCCCTTTCTATGGTTATCCTTGCCCGCCGCAACCGAGGGCCTTTTCCAACAAGTCGATGAACTCGCGGTTGACGTCGACCACGGTGATTTCCAGGTCCGTCACCGGACCCAGAACGCGGGCAAAGGCATCGGCCACGGCCTCCCGCGGCACGCCGCCCACGCCGGTGGCCAGGGCCGGCACGGCCAGACTTTTTACCCCGTATTCCCGCGCCTTGGCCAGCAGGCTGTGCAGGCACTTTTCCACCACCGCGGGGCTTGAGGGCTCGCCCGGCCTTTTCATCGTCACCGCGTGGAAGATATAGCGCGCCCGCAACTTGCCCGCGCCGGTGACGTAGACGTCCCCGGGCTGCGGGTCCTCCCGCCGGCAGACGGCGATCGCCTCCTTTTCGATTTCCTCGCCTCCCGCCCGCCGCAGCGCCCCCGCAACCCCGCCGCCCATGGGGCCGAGCCCGTTCGCCGCATTCACCAGGACGTCCGCCTCAACCTTGGTAAGGTCGCCCACCAGCCACTTTAGCACGACATGCGTCCTCCTTTCGCCGTACGCTGCCCCGGAAGAACCCCCTTCTCGCTGATCACTCCGCTAACCAGTGCGGCCGGAACCCGCTCGAACCCTTCCTCGCAGATCAGCTCTCCCGGAGCGTACTTGAAACTATCCGCCACCACGTAGAAGGGGATCCCGGCGGCCGCGGCGGCTTGTGCCAGCGCCAGGGTAGGCACGCCGTTCACCACCGAGCCGTCGGGCAAAAGGCCGTCCGCGCCCACCAGTGCCAGGTCCGCCGCCCGCGCCCGCGCCTCCACCTCTTCCACCGCAAAAACCTCTGCCGCCACCCCTTCCCGCCGCAGCGCGGCGGCCAGGCGCTCCCCGTGCTCCCCTGCGGCCGCGATGAAGACGCCCAGCTCCCCGCCGGCGGCGGCCGCCTCGTGCGCCTCCAAGAGCGCCTCTGCCACCGTCGCGCTGTAGCTCGTGGTCAAGATGTACCTTGCGCCCCGTACCACCCGCGCCGCCTCCGCCGCCGCCTGCCGCCGCGCTTCTTCCATTTGTGCTTTTAGCGCCCCGGCCGCGGCCTGGGCCTGCGCGCGCACCTCGCCGATGTTTGCCGTCCCGGCCCGCCGCAGCCGCTCCAGCCAGCGTGCCCCGGCGGCGGCGAGCGGCGCCATCGTCGGCCGGGCCGCCGCCACCGCTCCCGCGACGTTTTCCATTTCTTCGAGGAATAGCGGCACCGTCGCCGCCTGGCTGCGCGCCGCGGCCAGAGCAAAAACTTCAGCCGCCCGGCCGGCAAGAAAGGCGGCGCCGTGCTCGCGGTCCGCGGCGATCGCCCAGATGGCGGCGGTCACCGGGTCGTTGTCCTCCGCTTGCACCGCCCGCTGC
>JACIYD010000368.1 GCA_014360105.1 Clostridia bacterium | reverse complement strand
GTATTCCCGTCGCTCTGCCTCGCTCTGGAACCGTCCGCCAGCGGGGGGCGGGGTCGGGGAGACGTTTTTCACCGCTTCCACGACTTTGTTCACCAACGGCACGGACGCGATCCCCGCGGCAGTTGCAACTTTGAGCCAGGTGGGGCCAGGCATCTTAAGCCCTACCCAGGCGCCGATTATGGCGGCAGTCAGGGGATCCTCTTTGATGGCTCCCCACAGGCCGCTCACTATGCCTTTGCCGAGCTGCGTGCCCAGCTTCGCCCCCACCTCGGCCATCTTGGGGACTACCTGCCGCTCAACCTCGCCGATGATGAGCATCATCTTCCCGGCCCAGTCGGCCCGCTCCCACTCCGGGGACCTGATAATCGCGCCGATCTTGCCCAGCACCTGCTCCGCCCAATCGAGGATGCCGCTAAACGCTTCCCGGCCGAAGCGGGTCAGGGTATCCTTCCACCGCTCTACCGTGTCCTGGTTCCGGTCAAACCATTCGACTATCTTCTCCAGGCGCGGCTTTACCTGGTCCAGGATGCCCACACCGACGCTCCTGAAGAGGGTCTGGATGCGGTCCAGGATGGTGCTCAGTAGCCCTTCCGAAGTGCGGCTCAGCCGCTGCATACCGCCGCCAAAGGTGGCCTCTACCTTCTTCAGGAACCCGGTCCAGCCGCCCATCGCCCGGAACTGCTCCTGGGTAAGCTTCATCCCGAATTCCTTCATGCGCTCAAACTCCATAACCTGGGCGTCGGCCAGGGCCTCCATCGCGTCCATGACCGTCTTGCCGGGGGTGAGAGCGGCCATTTCCCCGGCCAGCCTGAGGAGTTCCTTGGCCGGGCCTATGGCCCCCCTGGTAATGCTCAGGGCCCGCGTCAGGCCGGGGAACAGGTCCTCCAGGGTAAAGGGGGTCACGTCGGCGAAATGCTCAAGCCACTTGACCAGCTCCAGGGCCGCCGTTCGGTTGCCCTGCAGCCAATGCTCCATCGAAATCGAGTACCGCTCGAATTGCGCCGCCGCCCCCACGGTGATCTTGCCGAGCCCGTAGGCCCCGGCGCCCGCGCCGAGAAGGGCCAGGGGGCCCGATAGGACGCCGCCAAGCCGGCCCAAAAGCCCAGTTGCCCAGTCCCTCACCCCGATGGTCACCGTCCAGGCCCGGGCCGTGAGCCCCCGCAGCGTGGTCATGACCGCCCTCGCCCGGGCCGTCACTCTGTCACGCAGGGTAGCCTCCGGCTCGGCCCTGATCCGGTCGAGTTGGCGGGCCACCGCCATGGCCCGGGTTAGCTGCCCGTAGAGCTTGCCCCGTAGCTCTGCTACAGGAGCGGCCTGGGACTTGCTCAGGGCCACCAACGCGGTCCGGGCCTGGTTGATCTCCTCCATGAGCGGGCCCTTAAGGTCGGCCAGAACATCAACCCGGTTGCGCTCCAGAGCCTCCAGGACTTGGTTCACCCGGAGCACCACCGCCGATATTCTGTCCTGGGCGGCCAGCACCGGTGCGGCCTGGGCGGCGTCCAGGGTGCGGAGGAGCTTGTCGGCCTTGAGTACTCCGGCGGTGAGTTTATCCCGGACCCGCAGGATGGGCTCAACGCGGAGTTTGCCAATCCGCTCAAGGTGCTTGCGCGTCGCTTCTATGTCCCGCCGCGCCCGCTGCTCGAAACGGCTCACCCGCTGCCCGGCCTGCTGCAGCGGGGCTTCCGTCTGGTCGTCTACGATTATAGGGATCTCTACTCTGTATATTTCCGTGGCCATAGGCTATCCCTCCATCCTATCCCGCGCTCGATGGCGGCGATCAGTCTGTTGACCCTTCGGGCCGTCACCTTGATCTGCGCGTAGAGCGCTTCTACCTTCGCCTTCTTTTCCTCTACCTTTGCCAGCCAGCGGGCCCGCGCCCGCCGGGCTTTGCGGCCCGGTAAGTCGGGCGGCTCGCGCCTCAGCAGCTCCTCAAGCTCACGGGTAGCCGCGATGTGCTTGGCATTCAGGGCCTCCAGTTTCGCCATAGCCGCCTCTATCGTCAATTCCTCTTCAGCCATTCCGCCCCGCCTCCTTAGCTGCGCAGGACCGGCGGCCGGCCGAAGAGCCGGGAGAAGGCAAGCCGGGCGAAAGCCTCGGCCTCTCTTTCGCTCTGCTCCCGGCCGGCCTCGTCTTCGCGGGGGATCCCATGTAGGTACTCGGCCACGTGGTAGATTTCGTGCGCGACGGTAAGCAGTATGGCGTCCAGTAGCAAATCGGCCCGCAGGTGAATTAGCGTGGGGTCCTTACGCATGACAAAGCCCCATGCCCCCGCCTGCATGGCAAAAGCCGCCGCGGGCTCCTCCCTGCCCTCGCCGCCGTCAGGGACGCACCAGGCGACGCGCACGCAGCAGGTGAGCCAGTCCAG
>JACIYD010000367.1 GCA_014360105.1 Clostridia bacterium | reverse complement strand
GAGTCGCTAGGCAGGGAATTGCCATTACTGTACCCAGCCGGTAGGTGGATTACGAGCCGACGGAGCCGGGCATGGGGAAGAAAGGGCAGCCGTCCAATAGTTGGTTCGAGTACCCAGCTCGTGGGTTACGAGACGAGACAATTGAAGTGAGATGTAGGAAGGGAGGGGGTAATGCGCGCAGGGGAAGCAGTTATTCAATGGTGGTGCCGTGGTCCTTTGGAGTTTGGTGATTGCAGTACCTAAGGGAGGGAAAGGAACTTGAGGAGAACGCGGAAGAAGAGCATTTCCATCCTGGTGGCCCTGACGTTCCTGCTTAGTATGGTCTTTGTCTACGCGGGACCGGCGCTGGCCTGGACCGACAACCGGGTGAGCACGGTTCCCACGCTGAGCGACGACCCGGAGATCGAGCAGTATCTTGGTACGCTGACTTTGCTCGAGAGCGATGATTACCCCCAGGATCTGGAAGGGGGGAAATCTTTTACCGTTACCTTCCCGTCGGGCGTAAAAATTGATGATACGGATGACCCGGATGACCCGAACGACAGCTACACGGTCGTTGAGTACATTTACGACTACGGCCAGCCAGATGCGAAGTGGCAGCCGCTGACCAAGGGGACCGACTGGAAAAAATCCGGTGACTACACGCTCGATATCACCCTTCCGGACGACTTCGGTGACCGCAGCCGGGATGGCATCCGGATAAAGCCAGTCGTTAAGATCGATGGCTTTGCCGGCGGCGACATTGAGGTAACCGTGGACGGCTTCGATTCTGGTGTTACCAGCGGCAAGTATGTGTTGGGCCGGGTTGGCGAAGGCGACACCACTGCTACCGTGCTTTCGAAGCCGACCATCGGTGAAACCGGCAAGGGTGGCATCATCCGCATAACCGAGAACTCCGTCAACGCCATCGGTGACGCGAAGCAAGAAATCACCATCAAGCTTCCTAAGGGTTTCGAGTGGGATACTGAAACCAAAGATCCTAACACTGGGAAACCTTACTTTGCCGTAGACTTTATGGCAGGGTTATCGGGCTCCTGGCAATCAGTTGCCCAAGCGGTCTACGTTGACGGCGACTACAAATATCATGTTGCCGGGAACGGCGAACGTACGCTGACCATCACGTTCGACCCGCCGAGCGGCCGTACCCAGCGGGGCATCATTCAGATTACCCCGTACATCGTTGCTACTTCCAGCGCTGATTACGGCGACGTGGAGGTCGAGCTCTCCGGCGATGAGGTCAGCGACGCCGACCTGGTAATCGCGACGTACGCCGACTTCGGTGTCACCGTTAAGGCGGACGGCGACGTGGAAGAGGTACTTGCCGGCCAGATTGATGCCGAGCTGACCAAGCTGTACTTCAAAGAGAACGTTGCAGGTTCCTTTGTCCCGAACCGTAAAATAAAGATATCCTTCCCCAAATGGATTAAGATCCAGGATGTTGAGGTTAGCGGCACCAAGAATATAAACGCTACCACATTGAAGAATGCAGTTAAGGCCGACATCGACGGGGACGACAACGAAGTTCAGTTTGTACCGCTTACGTCGAGTCCTTCGGGCAAGGTCGAGTTCAAGCTGAAATTCACCGTAAGCATCGAGGCCAACGCAACGGGCGACATTGTGGCTGAGGTATCCGGCAGGGCTGGCGTGGAAGGCTCGGCCGTCGTGGGCAAGGCCCTGGCTCCGGTGACGGCCACCGCCGGTACGCCGACCCAGCTCAGCATCGGCAAGAAGGACCAGCCGATCGCCGACATTACCATCACCGAGGCCAAGGACGGCGCGCTCATGGAAGGGGACCTCATCGTCTCCCTGCCGGACAACATCAAGTTCTCCGGCACCCCCACGGTTGAGGTCACCGCGGGCAACGTCGAGCTTGACGAGGAGGGCATCGATACTGCGAACAACGAGCTGACCATCCCGATCAAGTCCGAGAGCACCAAGCCCAGCACCATCAAGATTACCGGCATCAAGGTCGACCTCGACCGCACCGTTCCCTCGGGCGAAGTCAAGGCCTCCATCAAGGGCGAAGCTCTGGTGGAGAACTACGGCGACGACCCCGGCCAGTTCGACACCAGCACCGTAGTGAAGGTCGCGGTGGCCAACGTGGTTGGCCCTGGTGAAGAGAAGGCGAAAGCCGTCCTCACCATCGGCAGCACCACGATGACGGTCAACGGCCAGGAAGTCGCCATGGACGTTGCGCCGTACATTGACGCCGCCACCGGTCGCACTTACGTGCCGGTGCGCTACGTGGCCCAGGCCCTGGGCGTGGCGCCGGAGAACATCTTCTACGATGCCGGCGTGGTCACCCTGCTGAAGGATGTCCGCGCGGTGCAGATGACCATCGGCAGCAAGGCCCTGCTGATCAACGGC
>JACIYD010000366.1 GCA_014360105.1 Clostridia bacterium | reverse complement strand
CCGCTTCGGCCATCCGTGGCCTTCGGCCTGCCTCCGCCCTCGCTCTCGCACAAGTTCGGCTCACCGCGATGCTCAAGTCTCTCGCTGGGTGCCAAAGACCGCCCGCTAAAAATGGGCATACGTCGTAGGGCGCCCCCTGCAATTTCCTGCCTTTGTTGTGGGCCCGGGCCGCATGGGGCACTCCTACGGATTTGGTCCGGGGGCTTCGCCCTCGCCGGCCAGCACCAGGGCCCGGTTGGGGCAATTGGCCACGCACCAAGGCCCCTCGCTTCCCGCATAGAGGTCGCACTTCAAGGCAAACCCGTACCCATCTCCGCCCGGCAGGACCGCGCCGAAGGGGCACACCATGACGCAGGACCAGCAGCCCACGCAGCGCTCCTCGCGGCAGATCACCGCGCCTTTCTCTCCCTCTCTCGTCATCGCGCCGCTGATGCAGGCCTCAAGGCACGGCGCGTCCGCGCAGTGCTGGCACGGCACCGCCGCCGTAACCGGTCCCCTTTCTTCCACCACCAGTCGCGGCCTGGGCGCAGGGCTTTCCCGCCAGGCCCGCAAAACGTTGCGGCTTTTCGAGTGCGCCGTGGCGCAGAACACCTCACAAAGGCGACAGCCGATGCAGTATTCCTTCCGGCAGACTACGGCCGGCAAACCTTCCTCCTCCTTTCGCCCTTCCGGCAACCTGACCGGCCCTGCCCGAGCCCAAGCGCCTAACCCGTCCCGGACCGTGGCCCTACGGACGGCCTCTCGCGGACCCTGCTGCCGGGCCGCGGCCCGCCGACCCTTACCACGGCTCCCCGGCCGCCTTCACCCCAAGCACCGCCAGCTCCGCCGGGGTGAGGTTGACGGCCCGCAGGTGCTCGCGGTTGCCGCGCAGCGATTCCAGGGCGTTAATGCCCATGCCCCCGAGGATTTCCTTAATCTCGTGGCTCCAGCCGCGCAGGAGGTTGGCCAGGCGCTCCGCCCCCACCTCCGGGTTGAGCCGCTTGGTGAGGCGGGGATCCTGCGTGGCAATGCCCCAGTTGCACTTGCCCGTGTAGCACTTCTGGCAGACGTGGCAGCCCAAGGCCACCAGGGCCGCCGTGCCGATATAGACCGCGTCAGCGCCCAGGGCGATGGCCTTCACCACGTCGGCGCTGGAGCGGAAGCCGCCGGCGGCGATGACCGAAGCCTGATGCCGGATCCCTTCTTCCTGCAGGCGGGCATCCACCGCCGCCAGGGCCAGCTCAATCGGCAGGCCCACATGATCGCGGATCATTTTCGGCGCCGCCCCCGTGCCGCCGCGCACGCCGTCGATAGTGACGAAATCCGCGCCCGCCCGGACGATGCCGCTGGCAATGGCCGCCACGTTGTGCACCGCGGCGATCTTGACGCCCACCGGTTTCCGGTACTCGGTTGCCTCTTTGAGGGCGAAGATGAGCTGGCGCAAGTCCTCGATGGAATAGATGTCGTGGTGCGGCGCGGGACTTAAGGCATCCGTGCCTTCCGGGATGCGCCGGGTTGCCGCCACTTCCTTACCGACTTTTTCGCCCGGCAGATGGCCGCCGATGCCCGGCTTGGCCCCTTGGCCGATCTTGATCTCAATCGCCCCGCCGCGCTCCAGGTACTCGTAGTCCACGCCGAAGCGGCCCGAGGCCACCTGGACGATCCCCCGGTGGGCGTAGGGGTAAAGCTCGCGGTGCAGGCCGCCCTCGCCCGTGTTCCAGTAGGTGCCGCAGTCCGTTGCCGCCTTGGCCAGGGATAAGCAGGCGTTGAGGCTGATCGACCCGTAGGACATGGCCGTGAAAAGGATGGGCGTCTCCAGCACCATCTGCGGTCCCAGGGCGCTGCTCAGGTCCACGCCGCCGGGTACTACTCTATCCGGCTTGCGCCCCAGATAGGTGCGCAGTTCCATGGGCTCGCGCAAAGGGTCGATGGAGGGGTTGGTCACCTGGGAAGCGTTGAGGAGCAGGTGGTCCCAGTAAATGGGATAAGGCCGGTCGCAGCCCATACCGGTCAAGAGCACGCCCCCGGTGGCCGCCTGCTTGGTCACGTCGTTAACTGCCCCTTCGGTCCAGTTGGCGTTGGGGCGCAGGCGGGCGGGATGGGGGTAAATGCTCAAAGCCTTAGTCGGGCAGAGGCTCGCGCAGAACTGACAGCCCACGCAGCGGGCAGCGTCGCTTATCACCCTCTTTTCTTCCTCCCAGTATGCGTGCGCCTCAAAAGCGCACACCCGCACGCAAACCTGGCAGGCGATGCAACGCTCCGGGTCGCGTTCGATGCGGAACTCCGGCAGCACCGCCGGTATGGCCATTTTCGCGCCCCTCCCTCCTTAACAAAAAGCGTCCTCCGACCGGAAAGCTTCCGGCCGTTCGAGGACGCCTTTGCCCTTCGTTCGGG
>JACIYD010000365.1 GCA_014360105.1 Clostridia bacterium | reverse complement strand
ACACGCGAAGGGGAAATCCCTTCCGCCGGAGAGCAGGCGCCAAAGTTTTTGGTTTTTCGACAGACCCCCGGGAAAACAGACCGGATTCCTGGAGCATCCACTCGGCGAATACGCCGTAGCCGCGCGCCGGGTCCTGGACGAAGACGTGGGTCACCGCTCCCACCAGGGCACCGTCCTGAAGGATGGGACTGCCGCTCATCCCCTGCACAATGCCCCCGGTGAGCGCCAGCAGCCGCGGATCGGTGATGCGCAAGACCAACCCCTTCCCTTCCTCGCGCCGCTGCGGCATCACCCGTTCGATCTCAATGGCGAAGCGCTCGATTGCTTTGCCGTTGATCACGGTGAGCATTTCCGCCGCACCGGGACGCACCTGGTGGGCCAGAGCTACGGGTACGGGGGGTAGATGAGCCGTACCCTGCGGCAGCCGCTCCAGAGTACCGAAGATGCCGTAGCGCGTATTCTGTTTAATACTACCCACCATCCCCTCACCGTTAAGGAAGAACCCGATTTTCTCTCCCGGTTGCCCCCGCCGGCCGTGCTGGATCCCCTGAATGGTAGCTTCGACAATCCGCCCGCCGGAGAGCGGCGCCGGTTCATCGGCCCCGCCCTCGACCACCATGTGGCCCAGGGCACCGAAGACCTTGCGCTCGGGCAAATAGAAGGTCAGGGTGCCCACTCCGGCGGCGCTGTCCCGGATGTACAGACCGATACGGTACCGCCCCGTCTCGCGGCAAAAGACGGGCCGCAGACTGAAGCTCAGGAGTTCTTTTCCGCGGCGGACGGTCAGCCGCAGCGTTTGCCCCGCCCGGCCCTGCCGGTCGATGAGTAAGGCCGCCTGGTCGTCGCTGGTGATGCGCCAGCCGTTGATTCCGGTGATGGTGTCACCCAGCAAAAGGCCGGCCTGCCGCGCCGGATAAACGGTCTCTCCCGTACTGGTGACCACCGGCGCGTAACCCACGACTACCGCCCCGGAAGTTCGCAAAAGAACCCCGATGGCGTGTCCGCCGGGAATTACCCGCGGTGGTTCGACTACTTCTACGACGACCGTTTTAACGGGAATAAGCCCTAGCAGGCGCAGTTTTAGGCTCAACTGGCCGGGCTTGGTGGCGATGGGCCAGTTTTCCTCGGTTTCCGGCTGCCACCAGCCACAGCGGGCCAGCAAGTTGGCCGGAAAGGCCAATTCCAGGTGCACCCGCTCGCCCGTGGTGATCCGCTGCTGTTCGGGCAAAAGGATCAGGCCGTAAAGAAAAAAGAAGGCGGTCGCGGCCAAGAAAGAAAAGAGCCAGTACGCCCGCCGCTTACGGGAGGCCATCGGTGCCCGTCCACACTCCTGCAACGACTGCGCTAAAAGTAAGCGACGTCCTGGCCAGGATGGTCTGTGCTTAAGTTAACCGCGCGCCGGAGGTTTTATGCCCCCTTTCCGAGCATCTGCCGCGCGTGGTTCAGGGCGGCCTGATCAACCCGCCCCGCCAGCATGCGGGCCAGCTCGCGCACTCGTCCCTCCTCGTCCAGCAGTCGGATGCGGGTGACGGTACGCCCGCCGTGCTCTTCCTTCGTCAAATGAAAATGACGCTCGGCACAGGCGGCAATCTGGGCGGCGTGGGTAACGCAGATGACCTGGTGCCAGCGGCTCAGATGCCGCAGCTTTTCGCCCACCGCCCGTGCCGCGCCGCCGCCTAATCCGGCGTCGATTTCGTCAAAAATGAGGGTCGGAATGGCGTCGTGCTCCGCCATGATGCTCTTCAGCGCAAGCATCAAACGAGAAAGCTCGCCGCCCGAGGCAATCCTCGCCACCGGCCGCGGCGGCTCGCCCGGATTGGCACTAAAATGGAATTCCACTTCATCCGTACCGGTCGCCCCGGGGGCGGTCTGGCGCAGGAGAACGAGAAAGACCGTCTGGGGCATGGCCAACTCCTCCAGCACGGCGGTGATCTCGCTTTCCAACCGCCGGGCCGCCTCGCGGCGCATGACACTCAAGGAAGCCGCCAGTTCGTGAAAATCCCTCTCCCGCGCCGCCAACTCCTGGGCGGCCTGCGCCAGCTTCTCCGAACGATCGGCCGCGGCGGCAAGGCGTCGCTTCAGCTCTTCCCCCCGGCGCAATACCTCTTCCACCCCGCCGCCGTATTTGCGCCGCAATTGCTTGATCAGGTGGAGCCGGGATTGCACCTCGCCCAGCCTTCCCGGACTGAAATCCAGGTGCTGCCGGTAGTCCCTTAAAAAGGCGGCCTTATCCTCCAGAAGAAAGGCGACCTCCTGCAGGGCTTCTACCACCGGTACCAGGGCCGGATCGATGCTCTGAAGCGGGACCAATTGGGCCACTGCCCGGCTGATGAGGTCGTAAGCACTGGTTTCGCCCGTCCCGCCGTAGAGCAAC
>JACIYD010000364.1 GCA_014360105.1 Clostridia bacterium | reverse complement strand
CTCCTGCCGGTTCAGCCGGGCCTCTCGGCCCGGGTTACCAGTATCCCTGGCCTATCCGGCAGGCCTCCCCGGGTAAGAGCGCTGTCTTTCCCTCCATCTACCCGCCCCATTTACTCTTGGCAGCCGCACGTTAAAGGACTTTGCTTTGTTGTGCAAGCTCATCCAGCTGTCGCTAGCCTCGCCTGGGGTTCGCGATCCTCGGGCCGGAGGTTTGCCGCCGGCTTCCTCCGGATCCCACCTCACGGCGGACACCCTTGCCTTGAGCTGACGACTACTGCTACCTTCGTCGTTCGGGACTTTCACCCTATAGACAGTGCCCATGCCGGGCGCACAGCTCAAAGAGCCGTGCGAGTTCGGCTACAAAGTATTGCTAGCCGAGGCGGAGAACGACGTCATTGTCGACTACCGGGTATTGACCGAGAACCTGCCGGACAACGAACTTTTGGGAGACGTGGTTGAGCGGCACTGGCAAAGCTTTGGCCGGCCGCCGCAAGAGCTGGCGGCCGATAGGGGCTTTAGCGACAAAACCAAGGAAGAGGAATTGAGGCGGCAGGGAGTGCAGAAGATAGCCATACCTTACCGGGGCAAGCGCAGCAAATCACGCCAGGAGTATGAGAAGCAGGGCTGGTTCAGGCGCCTGTGCCGCTGGCGGGCGGGGTGCGAGGCGTCTATCAGTCTATTGAAGCGCAAGTACGGTTTACGGCGGAGCCGGATGCGGGGCCACAGGGGCACCTGTATTTGGGTTGGCTGGGGCGTTATGGCCCACAACCTGGTAAGGATTGGGGCTAGAGTGTAACAGTCAGGGCAAGATGAAGCAAAAGACACGGACCCAGAAAACGAAACGGTAACGCTGGGCTGTAAAAACCAGGCAAGTGAAAAGCAGGCCAGTAGCCAGAAGGACTTTTTCAGGGGTAACTAGGTAGTCATTCAACACGTTAACGGCGATATGAGCGGCAACTGCCCCCACCAGGGCCAGCAAAAGGTGCAAGGAATTTAGGGCTGCAGGGCCGCTTCGCAGCAGGGCAGTAGCCACGCCCACCACGAAACAGGCAGGAGTCAAAAGTAAGAATTGGGGACGCGTGAGCAGAAGATACGTAACTCCGCGAGCCATCCCGGCTCCCTCCTCGCTCAAGCCTTTACCCACGGCACCAGGCAGATCTCGTCTCCGCGCTTTTCCGCCCGGGCCAACTCACAGTGGCGCAAAACGCTTAATTGCCGCCGCACCTCTTCCTCGCTTACGCCCAAAGCCTCGGCCACCACCCCAGGGCTCGCCCCTCCGCTCTTGATGATGAAGTCGTAGATCCGGCGCTGCAACTCGGTGAGCCCTTCGGCCCCGGTCTGCCCCAAAGAACGCCGGGTGTTGGTGGCGATGCGCACTGCCCATACGTCGCAGGCCTGGGGCCGGGCCTGCCGGGCCATGGCGCAGTCCTCGCAGAGATACTGCCCTTGGACGAAATAAAGGTCCTCTTCCGGCACCTCGTTACCGCAGCGGCCGCATTTCACCGCTCTTCTCCTCCCTCTTGCCTAAGCTGGTCCAGGCCTTCGGCCACCAGGGTGGTATAGGCCACTGCCGGGCCGCCGCCCATGAGGATGGCTACACTGCAGGCCTCCAGTATCTCCCCTTCGCTGGCCCCGGCCTCCCAAGCCGCCTTAAGGTGCACCGCCAGGCAGTATTCGCACTGCTTGGCTACTGCCACGGCCAGGGCAATCAGAGCCCTCTGTTTGATCGAGAGATGTTTTCCCTGCTCGACCGCCTGCTTTAATGATTGAAAGCCTTTCATGACTTCGGGCAGCTTACCGGCCAAATGGGCCTGAGCTTGCGGCATCTTTGGGATAAGCTCGAGAAGGTCGGACATTTGATCTAGACCTCCCTTGACAAACGTATTTCTCTTAAGGCGCGCCCCGGCCCGCCCGAACGCCTCGGGCCAATGGCTGGCCCGCGCTGGTGCCCCTGACCTAGCGAACTGCCAGGAGGGTTAAAGTGGCGCTGTACACCCGCTGGCCGTACCCTTCCTCGTCCGGGATGTCAATCGCCTGCCGGGTATAGAACAACCAGTGCCCGGGGTGGACCAAGGCAAATCTTGCCCTTCCCGCCGCATCCGCGGTCTGAACCAGTGCCCAGCCTTCCCCCTCCCGCTGAACCCAAGCGACCCTAACTTCCGCTCCGGGCATGGGGTAACCGCGATAACGTGCCTCCAGGATGACCTCCTCACCCGCGCGATAAACCCCGGGGGCAGCCACCAATTCCAGTTCGTGGCGAGATAGCCCGCTTCAAAGGAGGGCTCGGGCGCGACGTAAGGGCGGCTAAGATGCCCCACCTGCACCCAGGTCTTGGCGTACTGGTGGTGGTAGTAGCCGACTTCCCGGGCGTCGGGATAGT
>JACIYD010000363.1 GCA_014360105.1 Clostridia bacterium | reverse complement strand
GGCCGGCGCCGCAAGCGGCGGCGCGCAAGCCACGCGGCCCAGGGTTTGACCGGGGCAATGCATAACGCGGCTAGGAAAAGGCAGGCCACCAGGAGGATGCCCTGATAGAGAAGAAAGCGTGCCCAAGGTGCCCAAGCGGCCAGCCCCTCCGGCCTTAGCGCCGTGCCGCCGGCGTAACCGGGATAACCCATGCGGTATACGTATTCGATGCCGCCGCGGAACAGCCCCTGCAATATATCCCGCAAAACAGCGCCGAAAACGGGGATCCCGTGGCCTACAAAATTCATCTCCCCGCCCGGGAGCACGAAAACCAGGGCCACGAGAGGACTGGCATAAACGTACCAGGGTGCCCCGGCTGGCGGTTGCCCTCCCGGCCCGTGCGACGCGTAGGGAGGAGTGCCGCCGGCGGAAGCGGCAATCGCCGCCATGACCAGCGTCCCAAAGAGCAGGAAGAAAACCACGACCAAGGAGATGACGGTTGCGGCTTGCGTGCGCCGCAAGGCGGCCGAAAGAAAAAGCCCCAGGGCGCCGTAGCCTGTGCCGGTACCGACGGCAAGCAGGAGGGCGAGGGCCAAAGTGGCGGGTGGCACCCCGCCGAAGAGGAAGACCACGGCAAGGACCGGCAGGCCGGCCAGCACCAGGAAAACCAGATAGGCGACGGAGGCCAGCCACTTGCCGAGGACGATGCCCAGGGGCGAGGCCTTGGTCACCAGCAGGAGGTCGTAGGTGCGCCGCTCCCGCTCGCCGCTGACGGCACCGGCCGCGGTGACCGGCGCTATCAGGGCCAGGAGGAGCACCAAGGTGAAGACGAAGATGCCGTAAAGGGAAAGCCCAATCTGGGGGCTGATCACCGTCGCCTGCCCCAAGGTGAGCCACAGGCTTAAACTCACCCCGGCGGTGAGGATCAGCAGGTAGGCCGAGAGTAAGGCCGGGAAACGCCAGCCGCGCGTGCGGCTGCGCATTTCTTTGCCCAGCATAGGCGTAAGCCCCTCACGCAAACCCCGGCCAAAAGCCCGCAAAAGAGAGCCAGGACGCTTAAAAAGTCTTGTGGTCGCCCCCGTAGCCATCATCCCTGCGCCTCCCGCACCAGCCGCAAAAAGGTATCTTCCAGGCTCTGCTCCGTTTCGGCAAAATGAACCACCCGGGCGTCGGAGGCGGCCAGGGCTCTTAAAAGGGCCGCCGTCTCCTCCGGCCCGTCCGCCAGGCTGAATTCCACCTGCGACCCGACCTGATCGAGGATTTCCACGCCCGGCCAGCCGGCCAGGATCTCCAGGGCCGCCGCCACCGGGCCATGACAGCGCAGGCTGAACTTCCGCTTTTGCGCGGCGGCCAGCACAACGTTTAAAGGCCCTTCGCAGAGCAGCCGCCCCTCCGCGACCATGCCGATGTGGGTACAGAGGTCGGCCAACTCGGAAAGGATGTGGCTGCTGATGACGATCGTCTTTCCCAGGCGGCAAAGCTCCTTGAGTAGCTCCCGTATTTCTACCCGTGCCAGAGGATCCAGGCCGCTGGCCGGCTCATCGAGCAAGAGTACCGGAGGGTCATGGATCAGGGTCCGGGCGAGGCAGAGCCGCTGCTGCATCCCGCGGGATAACGTGTCGACAAAGGCGTCCCGCTTGTCGGCCAGGTCCACCAGCTCCAAGAGGTCGTCGCATAGTTTTTTGGCGGCCCGGCCGCGGATGCCGTAGGCGGCGGCGTAGAATTCCAGGTATTCCCCCGCGCGCAGGTCATCGTAAACGCCGAAGAAGTCGGGCATATAGCCGATGACCCCGCGCACCTCGTAAGGCTGCCGCAGCACGTCGTAGCCGGCCACCCGGGCCTCCCCGGCGGTGGGAAGCAGGAGCCCGGCCAGGATGCGCAAGGTGGTCGTCTTGCCGGAACCGTTGGGCCCGATCAGTCCGTAGACCGCCCGCTCGGGCACGTGCATCTCCAGGCCCTGCAGGGCCTTCACCCGGCCGTAGCGCTTTTCCAGCCCCACGGTGACGATCACCTTACCACCCCCTCGTAGGCCACCGCCGGCGGCAGGAAGTAGTAGGCGCGGCCGCTGTCGGGCCGGGCCCCGTGCAGGCGCAACCGCACCTCGCCTGCCGGGCCGACGTATTCCTCCCCCAGGGTGAAGTGGGTCGCGCCCGAAAGGGTTTCCCAGCGCCCGCGGGCCACATGGTAGACCTCCAACACGCCCGCTTCTACCGGGACGGCCTGGGGCGCCGGCGGCCCCTGGAAGTCGGGGGGTGTGCCGGGTGGTTTCTGCATGGGGAAATAGGGTAAGGTAACGCTAATCCTCTCCACCCTGGCGCCCGCGGGCAAGCAGGGGCGGAAGGCGTAAATCAGATGGCCATCGAGAATGCCCATCAGGTTATGATAGCCAGTCGTTTGCCTCAACT
>JACIYD010000362.1 GCA_014360105.1 Clostridia bacterium | reverse complement strand
TTGTGCATGTAGGAGCACATATTGCGTTTAGCCTAAAATTTGAGAAAACAACTGGCGTTAAATACCGTTTCGCCTTATAATAGAAGCGAACGCTTGCCAAGGCGGTGGTTACCATGGTGTCAGCGGCAGCGGCACTGGCCCATCTAGGTCGGCCTTTTCGCTACCCGCGGGGTGCCGTCATCTTCGTGCAGCGTGACCAAGCAACCAAGCTCTACCTCATTCTAGAGGGCATCGTCAAGCTCAGCATCTTCACCGCGCAGGGCGACGAGAGGATCATCGAGTTCATCAGGCCGCCCCGCTTTCTCGGTGCACCGGACGTCTTCTCCGGTTCCCTTTATGGCATTACCGCCACCGCTTATACGAACGTCCTGGTCGCCTCCTTCGGTGCAGAGCAGGTAAGGCAGCTTCTAGGGACTAACCGCGAATTCGCCACGTGCCTCGCCCTTTCCCTCTCGCAACACGCCCGCGCCCTTGGACGCCAGCTCGTAGGCGATACCTTCTTTCCCGCAACCGGCCGTATCGCCTTTGCCCTGTTAAACCTGGCGATCCAGATCGGCGTCGCCGCAGACGGTGGGGCGATCCACCTGCCGATCACGCAGCAGGATCTAGCGCGCTACGCCGGCTGCAACCGGGTCACAGTAACTAAGGCTCTGGCGGAATTGGCCGCCGCCGGCCTGGTAGAGCGAAGCAAGAGGCACCTCTTCCTTCCGGACCCGGAAGCTTTACGCCGCTGGCTGAAAGAAATCCAGTCCGTGTAAGCTACCTTTCGGTCCTATTATAGCTGATTGTAAGACAGATACCGCCCGCCGGCGTGAAAATCGGCTACATTAGAAGCGTAAACCTCGCTACCTAAGCAAAGCCTTGCTGCTTCTTCCAGGCGGCCACCAGGCCGAAGCACCCGGTGAGCATCATGTCACCGTAGGGCGCGGCAAAGTAGCAGTTTAGACCCCGCGCCAGTTCACGCCGCGGCCCGGTCACGGCAAGAAAGCGAAAACCCTCGCCCGGCGTGTAATCCGGCCGGAAACAGGCACCATGCCCCCCGCTGTCGAAGATTTCCGCGTGGGTGAGCGTCCCTGCGCGCAGGCCTTCGATCCAGGTCGCCAGTTTTGCCGGCGTCACCAAGCGCGTATGGTGTTCAAAGAGCCCGTAAAGCACTCCTTCTCGGTAAAGGGCAGCAGTGGTATGCTGGTTGCCCACGTTGAGCAGGATCACGCCCGCGGCCGTATGGCGCCGCACCGTCTCGTCCTCCAAAGCTCCCCAGAAGGCCGCCGCCACCGTATCCATCACCAACGCGTGCGGCACGTCGCGCAAGACCGCCGCCATGCGGGTGAGGTAGGGCGGCAGGTTCTCCCGCGTGTAGACCAGCCCCTCCAGCCGCGCGTCCCGCTCGAGGAACTCTTCCCAATGGCGGAAGCGAAAAAGCCGGTTGCTCATGCCGATGCTCTCGCCATGGTCCTGCACGGCCACGGCCACCGCCCGGGGTAAGGTGATGCCATAAACTGAAAGGGCGCGGGCCAGCCGCGGCAGGTCGACGTCGCGCAGCTCGACGGGCATCGCTTCAGGCGCCGTTTCCGCCAATTTAACGCCCAGGACTTCCACCCGGCTCAGGTCGTCGAAAACGGTTTTCGCCGCCAGAGGGGTGGCATAAACCGCCAGGCCCGCTTCCAGGTGCTGCCGTACGGCGCGCACCGAGGCACCGCCGCCCATAAGGTTGCCGCGGAGAAAAACCGGCCGGCGGGCGGCGGTTGCCCTGGCGATTTCCTCGGCCACCAGGACCGTGGGGGCCGGAACGATCAGTTGGACGCAATTTTCCACCGGCACTCCGGGACGGTAGAGCAGGATGTCCTGGGTACCGCCGCCGATATCAATGGCGAGAAGCCCCTCTGCTTCCATGCGGTTCGCTCCTTTCGCGTATCCCTCTTCACTTGATGAGCCGCCGGCGCATGAGGTAAACAGGCGGCTTGAAAAAGACGGCTCCGACCACCGCGAGCCACAAGACGTGCACCCAAAGGCCGCTTGCCCCTTGCCCGAGGACGAGCGCCCGCGTGAGGGTGGCCGCGTGGTAAAGCGGAGTAAACCAGCTCAAGGTCTGCACGGCAGCCGGCAGCCCTTCCACCGGGAAGAAGATGCCGCCGAAGAGGAACATCGGGGTAATGATCAGGGTGAAGAAATAGTTAAAGGTTTCTACCCGAGGGGTGAAACTCGTCCAAATGAGCGCCATTTCAGCAAAAACGAGACCGGACAGGGCCAGCACCGCCGGTACGCCCAGAACCCAGGGGGAGCGTACCAGGTTGAAGCAAAGGAGCACCACGAGGATTACCGAGCCGTAGAGCACGCTCTTAAAGACGCCGTAGAGCATTTCGCCCGCGACTACTTCCTCCACGC
>JACIYD010000361.1 GCA_014360105.1 Clostridia bacterium | reverse complement strand
CCCACAACGGCGGGGCTTCAGACCTCCTCCCACCCCTATCCTGCGCTCTCCTCCACTACTTTCCCTCCTTGGATAGAGAGACGCCGACTCACTGTCAAGTTACCGGGCACCAATCGCCCGTCGGCTGCCGTGAGGACGACTTGGTCTTGTTCCTGGAGGTAGCGGGCTAGCCACTCGCGCCGCCGGCAGTCCAGTTCGGCAAAGGCGTCATCAAGGAGGATCAATGGTTTTTGGTCGAGGCGCGCGGCGACCAGGGCGGCCTGGGCGAGGCGCAAGGCGAGTGCGCCGTTTTTCTGCTGGCCGCGGGAAGCTTGGGAGCGCAAATCGTGCCCATTGAGAAGGAAACCAAGGTCGTCGCGGTGCGGCCCCACGAGCGTCTGACCGAAGCGCAGTTCGCGCGTCCGGTGCCGCCGCAGCGCGAGGCGTAATTGTGCCGTAGGATCTTCCTTTCCTTCACTCCAGTTTGACAAATACCGCAGGATTAGGGTCTCTCGGCCGTCACTGAGCGCGCCATAAATCTCCTCCACCTTGTGCGTGAGGAAATGAAGCGCGGCGTAGCGCTCGGCCGCCACCCGCCCGCCATAGGTGGCCATTTCTTCTTCCCACACCTCCAAAAGCTCGCGCCGGCCGGAGCGCAGACAAGCGTTGCGCTGGGCGAGCGCCCGGCGGTAACGCCGCAGGTCTGCCAGGTAGCGCCTGCTGAGTCGCGCCAACATCCCATCGAGGAACTGACGCCGCCGCTGCGGCTCGCCGCGCAGAATTTCACCATCGGCGGGCCAAAAGACAACTAAGGGAAAGAAGCGGAAAATTTCTCCCAGGCGCACCGGTGCCTCCTCCACGTAGTGGCCTATTCCCTGACCCCGCTTGAGCAGCGCCCTTAACCTTGTACGCCGCCCGGCTGCCCGCACCTCTGCTTCCAGGCGCGCCTCCTCCTCTCCCCAATGCACCAATTCCCGCGCTCCTGCCCCAGGCACACCCTCACCCAGCAGCAGCACGGCCAGTGCTTCCAACAAAGAGGTCTTACCCTGCGCGTTTTCCCCCAAAACAAGATTAACGCCAGGCGTGAAAGCAACAGTTGCCTGGCGGTAAAGGCGAAAGTTCTTCAGGAAAAGACGTTCCAACACCATCGCCACGGGGCAAGCCGCGCACCACTACCACCCCCGTGCGCTTCCCAAGGCCCCTTCACCTACCCGCGTCCTCTAAGCTCCGCTTTTAACTATGACTGGTAACACTAAATGAAGATAAGTCTCGTCGGCCTGGGCGGATAGCAGTGCCGCGCTAAAGTCCTTGTTTAATCGCAGCCGCGCGGTTTCAGCCGATAAAGCCCTAAGGGCTTCAGCCAGATAACGTACGTTAAAGTAGATCTCGCCAGTTGCGCCCTCTGTAACCGCTTCTAACGGCTCTACCAGGCTACCCATCGCACCCTGGGCGCTAACGGTCAGTTTATCGGGCCCAATCTCTAGCTTGACCACGTTCGCGCGCGGTTTGTCCTCCTCGCGCACGAGAATCGCGGCGCGTTCCAGCGCCGCCAGCAGCGGTCCTACGGAAACCGTGACCTGCGTTGGCAGCTCTCGCGGCAACACCGCCTCGTAGGCGGGATACTTACCCTCAATAAGCCTTGAAACCAGGGTAAAAGCTTCACCGGTTACCGCCACCTGACGCCGGCCCACCTCAATGGCCAAACCTTCGCCGGCCGCCTGTGCCAGTCGCCCCGCGAGTTCGAGTGCACGCCTCGGAATCACTGCACGAACGGGTTCCTCCGTCTCACGCCGGGGCTCACCTTTGCGCCAGAGCGCCAGCCGATGCGTATCTGTGGCCACCAAGGTCAAGGGCTTACCTGGGATTGCCTCCCAGAGAACACCGGTAAAAAGAGGCTGTACCTCATCGTGACCACAGGCAACGGTCACCTGCCGCAACACCGCTTGCCACTCCTCCGCCGTTAAGAAAAAGGC
The DNA here is from genome assembly GCA_014360105.1 of Clostridia bacterium. GTDB lineage: Bacteria > Bacillota > DSM-521 > Neomoorellales > SLTJ01 > JACIYD01. The sequence goes on along the minus strand of JACIYD010000361.1, from coordinate 462 downwards.
CTCGCCTCCCTCCATCTCGGGAAAAACAGGAAACTGCGCCGCATCATAGGTGCTCAGGGCCGTTTCTCCCCGCCCGTACGCCAATACCAGCCGGCCTTCCTCCTCAGTGAGCGTCAACCGACCGTCTGGCAGCGAGCGGACCGTCTCTGCCGCGTGTTGGCCCGGCAGTACCGTCCTTCCTTCCTGCTCTATACTCGCTCCGATCCTGAGTTCGAGGGATACCTCCAGGTCCGTGGCGCGTACGCTTAAGGTATCGCCTCGCGCTTCAAGCATTACTCCCGCGATGGACTGTAGGGGGGTACGGCCCGGTAATACCCGCGTGGCAAGTTGCATTGCCCAGGCTAGTTCTTTTTGGGCAACGCTCAGTTGGATTGGCACGAGGCGATTTCCTCCCTTGGGTTTTGTTTATTGTAAACTCTAGTCGCCCGAGAAGTAGAGGCTGGTAAGAGTGGGGATAACCGT
>JACIYD010000360.1 GCA_014360105.1 Clostridia bacterium | reverse complement strand
GTGCCGGTGCGCTGGGTGGCCGAGGCCCTGGGGGCCAGAGTAGAGTGGGAGCCGGAGAATAACCAAGTGAGGGTCACCCCTCTTACAGAGCCCCAGGAGGTTGAGGCGCGGGAGGAACTGGAGCTTCTGAGCCTCGGGCTGCGGGAGGTAGCCGGCCCCCGGGAGTTGGTAGAGAAGTATGCCCAGGCTCTCAAGAGCCGCAACGGCGCCCTGGCGCGGGCCTACCTGGCACCGGAAATCAGGGACCAGGTCTTACCCAGGGTCATCGGCGTTTCCACACCCATCACCGCCGTGGAAATAGAGGAAAAGGGGGCGTATGGTGCCAACAGGTCGTTTCTTTTGCGCGCCTACTTCGGCCCCTACGGCGACAGAGCCCCGGCCCTCGCCTTTAGCCAGGTGGTGACCGTCGCGCCGGAGAACGGCGGCCGGTACTTGATCGTGGACGTTATCGCCCTGGAAGACAGCACCAACGGCGCTTTCTGGGAACAGCCCGGGGAAGTCTTAGCCGCCTTGCCGGAAGGCGCAAAGGTTTTACGCTGGGCCAGGCTCGATGCCGACGGGGAGGGCCGGCAAAACGAGATTTATCTTGTCTACGGCAACGGGGAGACCGGGAGGTACGCGCTCTGGCGGGCGGGCCGCCTCTATCCCCTGGGAGGTGAAGTGGCCCTGGGCAACCAGCTCTTTACTCCGCCCCTGGTAGAGAGCGTGCGCGACATCAACGGCGACGGGCGGCCGGAAATCATCTGGTCCGACTGGGGCGCTAACGCCGGGGAGATGAAACTCTACGTCTGGAGCGATCGAGGCCCGGTGGTTCTCTTTGAAGCCGGTGCCAACCGGATCGAACTGGTTGACCTGGACGGGGACGGCAGGCTGGAAATAGCCGTGGGCAACCGCCCCCGGGCCTTGGCCGAACCCGTTTTTAAGATCTACCGCTGGCAGGAGGGAAGATATGTGGAGCAGCTCGGTACGTTTCGCGAGGAAGACGGCCGGTATGTTCCCCTAGGGGAGGCCAAAGGTTCTTAGGCGCGGGCCGTTCCTAGCCCGGATAAGAGCGGAACGGAGCTGGGCCTGGCGTCCTCCGGGCCAGGCCGTAAGGCGTATTCATTGTGAGGCCAGGGCGGAGCGGAAAGGCTCCGCATCCACATGACTAACCGCCAGGGGCGATTCCCTTGAAGGGCAAGTGGCTAGTATGGTTGCTGGCCTTTTCGATCGGTATCCTTTCGTTTGCCTGCCAGGCCAAGGAGGGCACTCCCACCGAACCGGGATCCAAGCCGGAAGCGACGGGGTCGGAAGGGGGCCAGGTGGTTACCCAGGGGAAAACCCCAATCTGGCCCTGCATTCCCTGGAGTTTATCGACGCCAACACCGGGTGGATGGTGGCGGAGGATCGCAGCTCGCCGTCGGGACAGAGCGCGCAGATTCTCAGGACGCCGGACGGCGGGGCGCATTGGGAGAAGGTTGGCGAGCTAAAGGATACGGCCGTGCACCGGCTGGAATTCGTTGACCGGACTACCGGCTGGGCGGTGGCGGAGTCCGGGTCGCCAACAGCCACGTATCGGTCTCCAAGGACGACGTCGGGCAGGATGGGCCCTAGGGTGACGCGCCGGGGTTCCCCCATCTGCTCAAACAGCTTGGTCGTGGTCTGGTGCGCCAAGCCCGCCGCCTCACGCAAACGGGCGTCCTGGATCGATCCCGTCTCAAGGACTATGTCGGCGGCCACGGCCGTCGCCTCCCCAAGGGGCGGGTGATCGCCCGCGTAAACGAAACCACCTTGTCCAGGCGTACCCGGAAACCCTTTGTCCTGCCCTGAAAATAAAGGTGTTTCGTCGTCACCGCGAGGATTCCCGTATCTGCGTGCACCACCTCGGTTGTTTCCACCGGTCGTCCTCGGAATGAACCGACCCTGTAATACACCCCTTTGGCAATCCGGATACTTACACCATGGCTCCCGCCTACATATTGTCGGCGGGTCTTCTCTTCGTAATAAGCTACATCGTTAAAGGCCCAGATCAGGGCCTCGCCTTTCTGAAAGTTAAACGGCAGAGCCCCCACCGGACGAAAACGAGAAGGAACCTTCCCCTCCATAAGTTCGCGCAGCACCGCGCCCTTTACAAACTGACTATAGACGCCGTTCCTGATCTAAGAAGCGATCCTTTCGGGACGCCATAACAATCAAGCCATCTGTCGCCGATTTTCGGTCCGAGGCACCGGCATACCATTGTTGGAGTGAATTTGGCCCACTCGTACCTCTGGAGCATTGCCGGGCGGGTAAAGAAGGCCAGCTCACCAAGGGTAAGCTACAACGCGGGTCGAGTGTTCACCGCCCCTTGATGGGTGTCTTTCTCGGGGCGTATAGTATACCTCGGCAAGGTCGGCAACATGTGCGCCGCCGATCCGTCGGGCGAAAAGCACGTTGCCG
>JACIYD010000036.1 GCA_014360105.1 Clostridia bacterium | reverse complement strand
CCGCCAGGGCCGGTTCAGATTCAAGCCAAAGGCCTCGGCCTGCGAGGTGACCGCTTCTTCGGAGATGAAGCGGCCCGAAAGCAACTGGTCGACAAAATCCTTCTTCAGGCGCAACTCCGTTTCCAGGGAGGCCCGCTCCTTTAACAACTCTAGGGCGAGTACCGTCCCGGCGTGCTCCATGGCAACGACGTCAAGATCCGCCAGCGGCCGGAACTGTTCCAGGACGTTGAGAAATCCCAGCACCTCTTCGCCGGCAACTACCGGCAGGACCATCTGGGTGAGGTTTTCCGCCCCACGAAGTCGTACCGGTTGCCGCCCTTCCAGCAACAAGGTACGTACCTCCGGACCGGCGGTAGCCAGCAATGAGGCCACGGGCACGAAGGCTGCGGCCGCCTTTTCCCCGTCCGGCACGATTTCCGCCCGCACCCGTTTTCCCATCTCGTCCTCTACCCGAACGGGATTGCCCACGATGCGGGCTAACGTCTGGGCGATGGCCTCCAGGCCCTGCCCGCGCAGTACCAGGGCCGTGAATTCGTCGTGGATGGCAACCGAGCGCTGTAGCGCCTGGTGCTGGCTGCGCAACTCCTGTGCCAGCGCGTCGAGCTGCCATACCTTCTGCTGCAATTCGGCGTCTGCCCGGGAATAGAGGCTCGCATTGGCCAGGGCAATGCCCAGTTGGGAGGCGAAGATTACCAGCAACTCCTTGTCTTCCGGCGTAAAGGCACCACCCTCGCGCCGGTCGGCAACCAAGACCACCGCCCCGATCCCCTCCCGGCTCCGCACCGAAACGGCAAGGTAGTGCCCCGCCTCTCCCCGGGGAAAGACGGCCACCCCCTGCCAATACCGGCCTTCACCTGCTACTACCTTCTCACTGCGGAACAGTAGGTCCAGGGTGCCGTCGATGCCTTCCAAGACATCCGCCGTGACCAGATCGCCTGCGCCCACGGCCTTATAGACCAGATATCTTCCCGGGCGGCTCCCGTTCGTCTTGAGTACCAGGGTAGCCTGCTCCACCTCAAGAACGCGTAAGGCGTACCGGACGAACTTATTGCCCAGCTCCTCCAGGCTCCCCAGCAAGAGCACCTCGGTAGCCGCCTCGCTCAACGCCCGCCACTGTAAGGCGCGCCTCTTCTCCTCCTGGATCATCCGTTGCAGCGACTTGACCACGGCCACGGGCTCCAGCGCCTGGATGTACCCCCGCGCCTCAACACCCCAGGCCTCGGCCGGGCGCAATTCGTACTCGCAGTAGGGATCGCCCCTCCCCAAGCAGCGGCGCTCTACCGCGATGATTCGCCTGCCCATAAAGCCCGTGGCATACCCGCTCGCGTAACCGGTAAGCGTCCAGCAAACGGGCGTATCTCCCACGCCGAAAAGACGGATGTGCTGCTCGGCCTCGTAAGAATTACGCCAGGTGCCGGACATAAAGAAGGTACCGCCGGCCTGGTCAAAATCAAGTTGTCGGCACTCAGCGAAGACTACCCCCTCGGCGGTGTGCATCTTCGGCCCTGCCAGGATTAGTTCCGGGTCGTCGCTGCTGAGGCCCAGCACGCACTTCATGCCGAAGAAGTCCTGGTAACCGCAGCGGAAGCCAAAACGCGCCAGTACCCCACGGGCAAGTTCCATCCCCAAAGATTGAACCAGTTCTTGCCGCAGTTCGCCAAGGGCTTCGGCGTTAAAGAGGAGCATCCGGTTGCCATAAAGGGTGATCTTGCCTTGGCTCATTTGAAACTCCAGTTGGTCTGAGATTTTTGCAGGATCAAGATACAATCGGGAATCTCTCCAAACGTGTATGGCAATTCAGGTAACTAGATTATAGCATTGCTGCTTAATAATTTTCTATAGTCATCCTTAGCAAAACTCGCAAAAAACTTTTGCTATAAATGATAAAAGGCTGGGTAACCCAGCCTTTCTTAATGCTAACCGCTACACCTATCCATCTGCGTCACGTACTTCGCCCTCGACGGGAATGATTCTCGCCGTGGTCATAGCGGAAAAGGAAAAGATAAGGAGGATAAGAATAAGAAAGAGAGTAAAGGGATTGGTAAAACGCCGGCCGTTGTCGGCGAGCGTCTGGCTTCCGGAGACAAGACGGCTGAAGGCGTGCAGTGCCTTCCGGCCGCTCTCGCCCGTCAATATCTCCAAGCAGTTTTCCGCCAGCTCCGTTGCCGCAGCCGCCCGTTGGCTCAGGAAGGGCCGCAGGTCTTTTAGCAGCGTCATCACTTCCGGGTCCACGGGCAAGAAATCCATCTAACGCTCTCCTCCTTCCCCTAAATCTGCCAATAATAACCTATGTTAACCGCCAGGGCGGCGTTACTCATCCCTTCCCGGCCACCCTGCATAAAATTCGGTACCCCAGGGACAATAGACAGGGAAACTCTAACAAAAGTCGCGGGAGCGAACCAAGGCCAAAGCCCCCAGAAAACTGGCATTTCGGAGGTGAGAGGAGATGGAACAAATCCTAGCAAGCCTGCGCCGCTACCGTTGGTTCCTCCTTTTCGGCCTGGCCGTAGTCATCGGCTTGCTGACCTACACCGGCTTGGGACGCCGCGTCGAGCAGAGTCCGGCACCTGAAATACCGGTCCAGGCCTACCGTCCCGCGCGCGGTGTCTCCCGCAGCGATGAAGTCGACCTTCTGGCGCGCCTGGTCGCCGCCGAGGCGGGCAACGAACCCTATGCCGGGCAGGTGGCCGTAGCGGCGGTGGTACTCAACCGGGTGGCGCATCCCTCCTTTCCCAACACGCTGGCCGGCGTCATCTACCAGCCGCTTGCCTTTGAAAGCGTTACTACGGGCTGGATCTGGCGGGCCCCGGGGCTTGTCACCGCGCGTCGCGCGGCGATCGACGCCCTCAACGGTTGGGATCCCACCTACGGCTCCCTCTATTTCTGGAACCCGGCCAAACCGGTAAACCCGTGGATCTGGACCCGACAGATCGTCACCCAGATCGGACGCCACATCTTTGCCCGCTAAGGAGGAGAGAAGATGCGCCGCCGCTGGAAACTGATCGCCGTAATCGCGGCACTGGTGCTTCTTGCCGGGTGGGGTTTCTGGGAAAGACAAAACCGCATTGCTTACGTCAATGCCCTGGAAGCCAACGCTCAGCTTGAGTTTTACAACGTTCTTACGCGAGTGGAAGAAGCAGAGGTGGCCCTGGCCAAAGCCCTGGTCGCGGCAAGCCCACGGCAGCAGGTTTTCTACCTCACCGAAGTCTGGAACGAGGCCACCGATGCCCAGGATTCCCTAAGTCAGTTGCCCATTCCCAACCTAAACCTCTCGGCAACCCGCAAGTTCCTAGCACAATTGGGCGATTATTGCCTCAGCCTTGCCCGAAAAACGGCCGGCGGTGGCTCCCTCACCGTAGCCGACCGCAATAACTTGAGCCGCCTGCAGGCACAACTGGGCGAATTCGGGCGCCGCCTCCATGCCCTGGAAACGAGACTGACCCAACGCAACTTCCGCTGGGCCTCGATGGCCACGCCCGCCGGCCGAGCCCTACCCGCCCCGCCGCCTCGGGGAAGCACGGCCAGTGCGGCCGTGGGGCCGGAGGACTTGTCCGACCTCGGCAACCTTGAGCGGCAAATACAGGAAATGCCAAGCCTGACCTACGACGGCCCCTTTTCCGATCATCTGCTCCGGGTGACACCCAAGGGCCTCACCGGGGCCAGGATTGACCGCGCCACGGCAGAGGCGAAAGCCCTGACCTTTGCCCGTAAGGCAGACTTGACCGATCTTCGCGTCACCGCCTACCGCCGCACCGGCGGCCCGATGCCGGCCCACTCTTTTGTGCTGAGTGCTCCGGCCGGCGGCAGCCGCCTCTTCATCGACGTGAGCGAAAAGGGCGGACACATCGTGCAAATGCTCTTTGACCGCCCCCTGGGTGCGGCCCGCCTTGATGCGTCCGAGGCAACGGCGCGGGCACAAGCCTTCCTGCGGCGGCAGGGCTTCACCGCGATGACGCCGACGTACAGCCTGCGGGAAGCCAATGCCCAGACCGTTACTTTTGCCGCAAGAGAAGGCGGGGCCCTCGTTTACCCTGATTTAATCAAGGTCAAAGTTGCCTTGGATAACGGCCAGATCGTGGGATGGGACGCCACCACCTACCTGACCAATCACCATGCGCGCTCCCTGCCGCGACCCCGGCTCGGGCAAGCAGCCGCCCGGGCACGGGTTAATCCCGACCTTGTGGTCGGACGCGGCCGTCTTTGTGTTATTCCCACGGCGGGTGGGCGGGAAGTACTCGCCTGGGAGTTCTCCGGCGCGCGGAACGGCGACCGGTTCCTCGTTTATATCAACGCCCTTACCGGCGCCGAGGAGCAGATTCTGAAGGTGGTGGAACAGCCGGGCGGGCAGTTGGTAATGTGATATGTAAGGTTAGAACTCCACCTGCAACAACTCCAGCACGTTCTGGATGCGGTTGCAGATGGAGGATTGTTCGGAGCCGGCAAAAAGAAGGCCAACGGCGTAATGCTCCTCGTCCAGCACCAGGGAGCCGCTGTCGCCCGGTTTGGCGAGGGGCTGCGTCACAAATTGGTCGCTAAAAAGACCCGAGCGGCCCTCCTCGAGGGTCACCTGGACGGTGGCACCGACGGCCAGGATTTCGCCACTGTTCAGTCCGGAGGAGCGGCCGCTTTTTAATACACGCATTCCCACGTGGGCCTCTCTTATCCCCCGCACCGGGCCGATGCCCAGAATTTCGGGGGTAATGGCCTCCGGACTAACAGGCTTCGCTACCGCCGCATCAACCAGATTCTCTCCAGCGAGCCTGCGGTAGAAAGCGAGACGGTAACTCGGCCGTATCAGGTGCAGCATCTTGTTTGCCAGACGTTGGGCAAACTGGGCGTGGCGGCAGGTCACTTCTTCGTAGTCTTTTTGCATAGGAATAAAGCGATAGAGGTAACCGATCAATTGATCCGGCCCGCCGCCGTCATAAGGCCCGGGCTGATAGATCGGGTCGCCGATCGCCGCCCGGCCGTCGTTGCCGCTGGTGGAGTTGGCCAGCACGTGGTTATTCGAAAGGATTAACAGTTCGCCGGTTTGACGGTCACGCACTACGGCACCAAGAGTGCCTGCCGTTACCCGGTAATGGCCGATGCTTACTCCGGGTGGGGCAGGCCGTTGATATTCAGTGCGCCCAAGGAGCCGGATCTCGCCCACCTCGATGACGTCAACGGCTACTTTACTAAGGGTACGCGGCACTCTCTCGTCCCGTTTTAGCTCTTGCAAGGGTACCTTCTTGCTTACCAGGACCACAATGGCCGGCTCGCCCGTGGCCCGGCCTTTGATCCGCTTGACACCCTGTCCCACCCCCACCACGTTAGGCAGACCGAACAAATCCTCACGGTGCCGGTTAAAGACGCGCCTGAGTTCCACCCCTGTCACCCCTTACCAATGCGCTCCGCTACATCGTATGTGGGACCACAGAAGGAGGTGAAGGGCGGCAACTCCGGCTAACGCCGCGGCCGGCAGGCTAAGGGCGAAGCGGGGGGAGCGGCGCTACGCTGCCTCTGCGGCAGGACCGGCCGCCTCTCAGCCCAGTCGGTAGGTAAAGGTGGACGGGTCGATGCGCTGAAAACCCAGCTTTTCCCACATGGGAGCCACTTCAGAAGTGGAGGTGAGGGTGACCTGGCGGAAGCCCTGCCGCTTGGCCCAGGCGAGCAAGACCTGTACTACGCGCCGGGCATAACCGCGGCCGCGCAGATGTTCCGGCAGGTAGAGGAGCACCAGGTTCACCGTCTTCTCCTTAATGGAGAAGGTAAGGGTAAACGGGTCGGGTACGCTGCGACCAAAGGTAAAGGAAACGACGCAAAGTTCGCTGGCGTTAAAGGTGGTGAACTTTATCGGGTAAGCAAAAATCCGCTCTAATTCCATGCTCAGGCTGCCCAAATCAAGGGCATCGATCAGCAGTTGCCGGTCCAGCCATTCCTCCCGGCCGGTAAGGAGCCGCTTCAAACTGTAGAATTCCAGACCCGCGTAGGCCAGACCGAGCGCCACCAGGGCAGGCACATAAAGCCCGGCACCGATGGCCAATCCCAAGGCACTGGCCACCCAGAGGGTAGTTGCGGTAGTGATACCCTTGACCCAGGAACCTTCCCGCCAGATGGCACCGGCCCCGATAAAACCCATGCCGGTAACCACTTGAGCTGCGACCCGCGCCTTGTCGGTACCGCTGCCGAAACCGTAGAGCGAGATAATCATGAAGAGCGCCGCCGCGAGGCAGACGAGTGAATGGGTGCGCGAACCGGCGGGCTTTTGCTGGTGCGTGCGTTCGAAGCCGAGTATCGCGCCGACAACAAAGGCCAACGCCAGGCGGGCAGCAATTTCCAACTGTAAAAAAAGGGACATCGGCCTCCTCCCCCGGGTCACTATTTCCACACCTCGCCCCATTTCCCTCCTTAACCAAAAAAAGAAACCGCCTGCCGTTTGCTGGCAGGCGGCTACGCCTTTGCCGAAAACGCCGCGTCCTAGTAATCCATGTCGGGCATGTGCGGCGCCGGCTTCTCCTTCTCCGGGATCTCGGCCACCAGCGCCTCGGTGGTGAGCAGCATACCGGCAATACTGGCCGCGTTCTGCAGCGCGCTCCGTACCACCTTGGCCGGGTCGACAATCCCCGCCTTGACCATGTCGACGTATTCTTCGGTCACCGCGTCAAAGCCGATCCCCGGCTTCTCGTGCTTCACGCGTTCCACCACGACGGAACCTTCCAGACCGGCGTTTACGGCAATCTGCCGCAGCGGCTCTTCCATGGCCCGCCGCACGATGCGCACGCCGGCGGCCTCGTCACCCGAGACCTCGACTTTATCGAGCGCCGCAATCGCGTTGAGGAGCGCGACACCGCCTCCGGGAACGATTCCCTCTTCCACCGCCGCCCTGGTGGCGGAAAGGGCGTCTTCCACGCGGTGTTTCTTCTCCTTCAATTCGGTCTCGGTCGCCGCCCCCACCTTGATGACGGCCACCCCGCCGGCAAGCTTAGCCAGCCGCTCCTGCAGCTTCTCCCGGTCGTAGTCGGATTCGGTTTCCTCAATCTGCCGCTTGATCTGGGCGATACGGCCGTTGACAGCGTCCTGCGTCCCGGCACCCTCGACGATGGTCGTGTTCTCCTTGTCGATCTTTACCCGCTTGGCGCGGCCCAGCATCCCCAGATCAACGTTCTCGAGCTTCACGCCCATATCCTCGGAGATGAAGGTACCGCCGGTGAGAATGGCAATATCCTCCATCATCGCCTTGCGCCGGTCGCCAAAGCCCGGTGCCTTGACCGCTGCCACCGACAAGGTGCCGCGGATCTTGTTCACCACGAGGGTCGCGAGCGCTTCGCCCTCCACGTCTTCGGCAATGATCAGGAGCGGTTTGCCCGTCCTTACCACTTTCTCCAGCAAGGGAAGGAGGTCGGAAACGGCAGAGATTTTCTTCTCGTGGATCAGGATGTAGGGCTCGTCGAGCTCTACTTCCATAGTTTCGGGATTGGTCACGAAGTAGGGGGAGATGTAGCCCTTATCGAATTCCATCCCCTCGACGACCTCTACCGTGGTGGTGATACCCTTGGACTCTTCCACGGTGATGACGCCGTCTTTACCTACTTTCTCCATCGCTTCGGCGATCAGCTCGCCGATCTCCTTGTCGTTGGCGGCAATTGCGGCCACGTGGGCGATGTTTTCCCGCGTCTCCACCTGAATGCTCATCTTCTTGATCTCTTCGACCGCGGCCTCCACCGCCTTCTCAATGCCCCGTTTGATGAAAACGGGGTTGGCGCCGGCGGCTACGTTCTTCAGACCCTCGAGCACGATGGCCTGCGCCAGTACCGTGGCCGTAGTGGTCCCGTCGCCGGCAACGTCATTGGTTTTCGAGGCGACCTCGCGGCAAAGCTGCGCCCCCATATTCTCGTATGGATCCTTCAATTCGATTTCCTTGGCTACGGTCACGCCGTCCTTGGTAATGGTGGGAGAGCCGAACTTTTTCTCCAGCACCACATTGCGGCCTTTCGGCCCCAACGTAACCTTAACCGCTTCGGCAACAATGTTCACGCCACGTTCCAGGGCCCGCCTGGCATCCTCGTTAAAGGCCAATTGTTTGGCTGCCATTGACTTTCAGCCTCCCTTTCTTCTTCGCACCCGCTCTTGCGCCGGCCGGTCCGGACTACTCCTTGATGGCCAGGATATCGCTTTCCCGCATGATGAGATATTCCTGTCCCTCAACCTTCACTTCCGTGCCGCTATACTTGGCAAAGACCACCCGGTCGCCCACCTTGACCGAAGGCGCCACTCTGGTCCCATTGTCCAACAGGCGACCCGGCCCTACGGCCACCACTTCGCCCTCCTGGGGCTTCTCCTTAGCCGTATCCGGCAGGACGATCCCCCCTTGTGTCTTCTGCTCCTCCTCGATTACCTTGACCACAACACGGTCCTCCAGTGGTTTGAGCATAACCACCCCTCCTTGTGGAAATAGGTAAGCCGCTCCTGAGACCGGTGTTAGCACTCACCTTAGGCGAGTGCTAACAACCCGCTATAATAATGCCAGAACCTTGCCCCCTTGTCAAGAGCATCAGGCGAAAAACTAATCGACCCATTGCACCACCCGCGACAAAGGATGGCGCGGCGGTGCCACCGCGGTCTCACCGCCGTAGCCCAAGGGAAGTAACACCACCGGCCGCACCTCGGGCGGCAGATTCAATGCCTGGACCACCGCTTCCTCCCGGAAGGCGCCCACCCAGCAAGCCGCAAGACCCAAAGAGCTGGCGGCGAGAAGCATGTTTTGCACCGCCGCCGCTACATCCTGCAGACAATACAGCAGGCGGCCCCGGCTGCCGTAGACGGCGGCCGATTGCTCCGGCAGGGCACAGGCAACGATGACCACGGGCGCCTGCGCCACAAAAGCTTGTCCGGCGGCGCGCGCCAGTTTGGCCTTGGCCTCCGGCGCCCGTACCACGTAAAACTGCCAGGGCTGTAGATTCCCGGCCGACGGAGCCCAAACGGCCGCCTCCAAAAGGGTCATGATCAGCTCGGGTGCCACCGGCTGCGGCAGAAAAGAACGCACGCTCCTCCTTTGACGAATGACTTCCAACACTTCCTTCGCCATCGCTTTCCCTCCCGCCTGGATTGTTGCCGTTTGCCTCTTGCCGCCTCCGGGCTCCACGGTTTGAGTCGCCGGTGGGCCTGGGTCTCAGCCCTCGCATAAAGCCAGCCGCGAGCCCGGAAGCCCTGCCCGGCGCCCGGAGTCAGACCGCCCGGTAACAATGAATAACGCCTGACGACGCCGGCCCTCGCGGATCTTGACACCGGTCGGTCTGCGTGCTAACATCAAATCAGTAACGGTGTCCGAGTGGCGGAACTGGCAGACGCGTACGTTTGAGGGGCGTATGGGCTAGTCCCGTGCGGG
>JACIYD010000359.1 GCA_014360105.1 Clostridia bacterium | reverse complement strand
TCGAGAGCGGCGCCGGTGTCGCGGTGAGCCATCCTGTGATGCTTTTCCAGGAGGCCTACGGGTTAAACGGGAGCGAGGCGGACCGCGGCGTGCGTGGCTGCGGTTCCCGGAAATCTTAAAACTGGAATTTGGGGGAGGTGATGGCGCGTGAAGGAAATGGGCTCGACGGCCGAGGAACTGGCCAAAACGAGAAGCTACGGCAAGGCGCGTTGCCACAATGCCGACTGCTCCGCTCGGATTGCCATTCCGCCCGGGGCCAAGACCGTAAAGTGTCCGGAGTGCGGCTGTGAGTGGCGGGTTTCCTGGGTTAGCCCCCAAGTGCCGCGCATCAGGGGCCCGGTCTGGGAGGTAAACCGGGCGCTGGCGGAGAGGCGGACGCGGTAGCTAAAAGGAAGGAAAGGAGGAGAAGCGATGGCCTTAAACAGGAAGGTAGCCTACATCGACCTCACCGCCGGCAAGGTGGAGGCCAAGCCGATCCCGCTCGAGATACGCAAGCTCTACCTCGGGGGTCGTGGCCTGGATGCGTATTTGTTGTACAACCACCTCAAGCCGGGCGTCGATCCCTTGGGCCCGGATAACGTGCTCCTGGTAAGTGCGGGCATCCTGGGGGGAACTCTGGCCTCGGCGAGCTGCCGCACCCACATTTGTGCCAAATCACCCCTTACCGGTTTTTTTGGCAGCACCAACATGGGCGGCTTTTTCGCCCCGGAACTGCGCTTTGCCGGCTTTGACCATCTGGTCATTAAGGGCAAGGCGCCAAAACCGGTCTATCTCTGGATTCATAACGGCAAGATTGAAATCCGTGACGCCAGCCACCTTTGGGGCCAGACCACCCACGAGACGCAGAAGCTCATCCGCCAGGAACTGGGTGACGAGGACGTCAAGATCGCCGTCATCGGGCCCGCGGGGGAGAACCTGGTCAGATTTGCCAACGTGATCACCGGGCTGAAGAATGCCGGTGGTCGCACGGGTATGGGTGCGGTCTTCGGTTCTAAGAATCTCAAGGCCATTGCCGTCCGCGGCACGATGGACATCAAAATCGCCCACCCGGCGGAGGCGCTGGAATATAACAAGCGGTTTATCAGCCAGATCACGGGCGCCAAGGTATCCCAGACCCAGGGCAAGATCGGCACCCCCTTTATCTGGGGCGCGACCAACTCCTGGGGCGGCGTGAGAGTAAGGAACTTCCAGTTAAATCAGTTGGAGTATGCGGACGACGTTGAGGCGGAACGGCTGGATGAAATCGCCACCGAGACCGTCGGGCCCAATCATATGTCCGGCTGTTTCGGCTGCCAGGTGCACTGCCGTGCGCGTTACCGCATTCCCTCCGGGCCCTACGCCGGGGAATACGACGAAGGGCCGGAGTATACTTCTCAGGGCGCCTTTGCCGGCGAGCCGGAATGCCGCAGCGCGTTGACGGTACTCGTCGGTAACCACCTGGTCAACATCTGGGGCCTGGACAACCTGGAAACCGGTAGCCTTATTTCCTGGGCGATGGAGCTCTACGAAGAGGGGATTCTCACGGCCAAGGATACCGACGGCCTCGACCTGCGGTTCGGCAACGACGAAGCGCTGCTCGAGATGATCAGAAGGATCGCCTTCCGGGAAGGGCTGGGCGATATCCTGGCCGAAGGGGGCCTGCGCGCCGCGGAAAGGATCGGTAAGGACGCGATCAAATATTTGATCCATGTTAAGGGCATGAGCAACCTGCATTCCGATGAGCGCGCCACGCCGGCGCTCGCCCTCAACATCGCCGTGGCCTCTCGAGGCTCGGACCATCTGCGGGGCCGGCCGGCCATTGATCTCTACAAACTGCCCGAGCCCGTCTTGCGGCGCATTTACTCCAATCCCGTTCCTTACGACGGGCCGCTGAGCTCTGACTATCGGTCCTACGAGGGCAAGCCTTGGCAGGTGGTCTGGCACGAGCATTGCTACGCCGCGGTGGACTGCCTTGGTATTTGCAAGTACCACACCACCTTCCTCGGCGCCACGCTGCCCAACTTTGAAGACTGGTCCAAGGTGCTTTATTATAATACCGGTCTGGAACTAACGCCTCAGGAAATCTGGACAGTGGGCGAGCGGGTCTACAACCTTGAACGGCTCTTTAACATGCGTGAAGGACTGACCCGGAGCCACGACTGGCTGGTCGACCGTTACTTTGACGAGCCGTGCCCCCTTGGTGCGCCGGGCATCCGCGGCGCGAGGATCGATCGGGAGAAGTTCAAGAAGATGATCGACGAATACTACCAGCACCGCGGCTGGGACGAGAACGGGACTCCGCGTCCGGAGACGCTCGAGCGCCTGGGCCTTGAGCGGGAACCCTCCCGTGTACTCTAGCCGTTAAGGAGAGGAAAGCCATGGCCAAGGTCTTAATGCTTGACTACGACAAGTGCACCGGGTGCCGTCTCTGCGAGCTGG
>JACIYD010000358.1 GCA_014360105.1 Clostridia bacterium | reverse complement strand
GTTTGCACCCGCCACCGGCTCTCTGAAGAGAATTGCCCCGCGTTTCCCCGGCATCGCGTTCTCCCTGTTACTTTGGCGGATATTATACTATAACGGACCGCCTATTGCAAGACGTTTTCAAGGAAATAACGGTGAAGGCGCAAATCCGCGGTCAGTTCGGGATGAAAGCAACTCACCAAGCAATTGCCCTGACGCACCAGTACCGGCCTGCCGTCGTACATGGCCAGGACCTCTACCCCAGAGCCCACCCTCTCGATGCGAGGCGCGCGGATAAAAACGGCCCGGAACGGCTCCGGACCCAGTAGGGGTATCGTCAGGGAGACTTCAAAACTGTCTACCTGGCGGCCGTAGGCGTTGCGCCGCACCGCGAGGTCCATCAGACCCAGGGTCTTCAGTCCGTTGCCGAGCACTTCTTTGGCCAGCAAGATTACGCCGGCACAGGTGCCGTAAGTAGCCAGACCGCTGGCTATTCTCTCCCGCAGGGCATCAAACAACTCCCCTCGGCGTAACAGGAGGCTGATCGCCGTGCTCTCGCCTCCCGGGATCACCAAGGCGTCCAAGCCCTCAAGGTCACCCCGGGTCCTCACTTCCCTCACCGCGGCGCCGCAACGTTCGAGCGCCAGCCGGTGCTCGCGAAAAGCACCCTGCATGGCCAGTACACCGACCGGCACCCTACCACCCCCGTTCCTGCAGACGGGCCGCCAGACCAGCAATCTCCAGACCGGGCATGGCCTCCCCCAACCCGCGCGATACCTCGGCCAGCACCTGGGGGTCCTGATAGTGCGTCACCGCCATGACGATGGCCCGTGCCCGCGCCGCCGGATTGGCCGACTTGAAAATACCCGACCCCACGAAGACTCCATCTGCCCCTAGTTGCATCATCAAGGCCGCATCTGCCGGGGTGGCCACACCACCGGCGGCAAAGTTGACCACTGGCAGCCGGCCCGTGGCCGCCACCTGGCGCACGAGTTCGTAGGGAGCGCCCATTTCTTTGGCCGCGGTCATTAATTCTTCCGGGGGCAGCGCGGTCAGGCGGCGGATACCGTCCATCATACGCCGCATGTGGCGCACCGCTTCCACGACATTCCCTGTACCGGCCTCCCCTTTGGTGCGGATCATCGCCGCACCTTCACCGATGCGACGGAGCGCCTCACCGAGGTCGCGCGCACCGCAGACGAAAGGCACCTTGAACCGATGTTTGTCGATGTGAAATTCCTCGTCCGCCGGCGTGAGCACCTCGCTCTCGTCGATGAAATCCACACCCAGCGCCTCGAGAATCTGCGCCTCGACAAAATGACCGATCCTTACCTTGGCCATTACCGGAATGCTCACCGCCTGCATAATGGCCACGATTACTTCGGGATCAGCCATCCGCGCCACACCGCCGGCAGCGCGAATATCCGCGGGTACTCTCTCCAGTGCCATCACCGCACAGGCGCCGGCCTCTTCGGCGATGCGTGCCTGCTCCGGGGTGGTTACGTCCATGATCACGCCGCCCTTGAGCATTTCCGCAAAACCGGTTTTAACCGTCCACGTTCCCTTCTCTTCCATCTACCCTGCCCCCTCTCCTCGTGTCTTTATCAAGTGATTTTACTATACGGCCAAGCGGAAAACAAGCAGAGCAAGGGCTGGGTTATCCTCTGTTTGCCTCTTGCGGTCTTTGGCTCAGGCCAAGGCGAGGGCCGCTATTTTTTCACCCTCGGCCAGACGCATCAGGGTCACCCCCTGGCTCGTCCGGCCCTGACGGGGGATTTCACGTACGGCAAGGCGGATGACCTCTCCCTCCGTTGAGATGAGCAGTATCTCGTCCTCCTCCTTGACCGCCTTGGCAGCCACCACCCGTCCCCGTCGCAGGTCGGACCGTAGGGTAAGGATCCCCCGTCCGCCCCTGCTCTGCCGCCTGTAGGCGTCGAGGGCGGTGCGCTTGCCGAAACCCTGCTCGGTGACCACCAGCAGGTCTTGGGCATCCGCCGGCCGTACCAGAGCCACCACGCGGTCGTCTGCTGCCACTTCCATGCCCTTCACCCCGCGCGCCAGCCGCCCCACGGAACGCACCTCTTTTTCCCGGAAGCGAATGAGCAAGCCCGCGGCCGAAACGAGCATTAGCTCGTCATCACCGCCGGTAACCTCTACGCCCACCAAAGTGTCTTGTTGGCCCAAAAGAACCGCGATCAAACCCTCTCGACGGCTTGCGGCAAATTCCGATAGCGCCGTCCGTTTTACGAGCCCCTGCGCCGTGGCCATGAAAAGATAGCCCTTCCCAAAGTCGCGTACGGGGATAATGGCCGTGATCGCCTCCCGGTCCAGGGGCAAGAGGTTTACCAGAGGTAGGCCGCGCGCCTGGCGGCTTCCCTCGGGGATCTCGTACACACGCAAGCGGTATACCTTCCCCTTATCGGTAAAGAAGAGGAGATAGGCATGCGTACTGCAGA
>JACIYD010000357.1 GCA_014360105.1 Clostridia bacterium | reverse complement strand
TGCCTGAAAGCCAGCCCGACATCCGCCTTGAACCCACTGATCCGGAAACCGTCCTGGAAGAGCTTAAAGACGTTTACCGGAACGCCTATCATCATCTTGCTGCCTATGCCTACCGGACCGACGAAGAAATTGAAGCATACTTGCGATGGCTGAAAAAGCGAGGGCAGGGCCGCCTGTTGGTGGCTTTTGCCGGAGAGAAACCGGTCGGCTTTGTGGCGGTTGATGACCGTTGGGAGACGCTTAACGGCCAGCGGGTAGGAGAAATCCATGAGATCGTGGTTCATCCCGACTACCAGGGCCGGGATTTGGGCAAACGACTCCTTGCCGCCGGCCTGGACCTACTGCGGCAGAAAGGCATGAGCCGCTTTGAACTCTGGGTCGGAGACAAAAACGAGCGAGCCAAGGCCTTCTATCTGCGGGAAGGCTTCCGGCAGCGTGGTCGCTGGGGGAAATGGGTGCGCATGTGGCGGGAAGAAGGCGGTGGCTAGAGCTTTCGCCAGACCGCCTCGAGCACCCGGGCAGCGGTCAAGACTTCCCGCAGATCGATCCGCTCCTGCGGCGTATGCGCTACGGCCAGTTGGCCCGGACCCCAAATAACAGCCGGCACGCCGGCCGCGTAAAAATTCTCACCGTCGGTCCAGCTCTTAAAGCCGGCCAACGCTGGTTCCTCACCCGTTACCTCTTTACAGGCAGAACGCACGAGACCGATCACTTCTTCGTCGCCCGCCAGGGCGTAAGGTGGGGCCAATTCTACGATCTCGCCCGTCAGCCCCATACGCCGCCAGAAAGCCGCCACTTCTTCCTGGACCGCCGCCAGCTCCATCTGCGGCAGGAGACGAAAATCAATGATCGCTTCGCAGGCCTGCGGTACCACCAATTCTGGTGTTCCGCCCCGGAGGTAGCGCAGGTTATAACCGGCCTGTCCCAAAAGGGGGTGGGCCTGCGCCAGAAAAGAGAGAGTGGGAAGCTGGGCCAGGGCCTCCAGCATCGCTTGGCAGGCGTTACGCCCTTGTTCGAACTCGCTCCCGTGAACCGCTTGCCCACTCGCGTTTAACCGGACTACCAGTGATCCGGCCTGCGCCGGGCAAAGCGCGAGACCGGTCGGCTCCAGAACCAGGACGGCCTTGGGACGCAGGGCTGCGGCCAGGGCCTCGGAGCCCAGGCCGGCATCTTCTTCGTCTACGGTAAAAGCCACGGTAAAAGGAAGGAAAGTGCGAGCCACCTGTGGGAGGAAGGAACGTAAGGCGGCAAGCACCGCCACCACACTTCCCTTGGCGTCAACCGCACCCCGGCCGTAAACCGTATAATCGTCTTGATGTAAACGGCAGGGCACGCCCTCCAGGGTAACGGCCACTGTGTCGACATGAACGTCTACCAACAGGGCCGGTGCCGCCAGGGGGTTGAAGAGCAGGTTATAGCGCTCGCCAACTACCGGCTGGCGCGCCAATGGAAAACCGTAGGCGGCCAGTTCTTCTTCGAGGTAGGTCAGGATGGCGCCCTCGTGGCCCGTCTCACTGGGGATGGCGATCAACTCCGCCAGTTTGCCACGCGCCCAGTCCAGGTACTCTTCGGTTCTAGGAGGCAACTTTTTTCACCAGCCACGCCAGGTTGGCGGCAAAGTTGCGTACGGTGGCCAGTCCTTCGGCGTCGGCGGCTACCTCGCCAGGCTCATGGGCGAGGGCCACGTTCCAGTAGCTGGCGCCAGGTACAATCATCCCCTGGTGAAGGAAGAAGTTATTCAACTGGTGAAGGGCAAACAAGTGCCCCGCCCGCCGACCTACGACGATCGCCCCTCCCACTTTACGTTCAAAGACACGGCCCTCCGAACGGCTAAGCCAACCGATACGATCGATGAAGGCTTTGATCTTGCCGGTAACTGAGCCATAGTAGACCGGTGAAGCGAGAATGAGACCGGCGGCAGTTTTCAGCTCACGGTAGATGGCCGGTACATCGTCGTCCTGGGCACATGTCCCTGGTTGCCGCTGGCAATGCTGGCATACTTGGCAGTCTTCGACCTTCTTGTCGGCCAAGGTGATCAATTGTGTTTCCAGACCTTCGGCGCGGCATACCGCCAGCGCCTCCTGGGTTAAGAAAAGAGTATTGCCCTGGAGCCTGGTGCTGCCGACGACACCCACTACCTTCACGGCGGATCACACCCCTTACCCTAGCGTTCTCTAAAGCATATGCGTTTCCTGTTCCAGCCGGTACTCCATCCCGTCGCGGGCGGCAATTACCCGGATCCCTGTTTCCTCCGAAAGCCTTACGGCCACTTCCCAGGGCCTGGCCTGCCAGAGGGTGGCGCCAAAATGGGTCAAAATGGCCACCCGCGGCCGCAGGTCGGTGAGAATCATCTTTGCCTCGGGCACCGAAAGGTGGGCAATCTGCGGCCGAGGTTCGAGCAAGAGAACCGCCATAATGAGCACGTCACCCTG
>JACIYD010000356.1 GCA_014360105.1 Clostridia bacterium | reverse complement strand
CGTGTATGGCAAAGGCAGACAGGATAAGCGCGTTGGTCCTATTCGCCGTGGGGGCATACTGGCTGGTGGAGACCATCCAGCTTCTGAGAGCCAGCCCCCTCAGAGAGCCCGGCGAGAACGTTGTGCCCCTTGTGGTTTCTGTGGCCCTCATGGTCTGCAGCGTGTGGTTGTTTGTCATCAGTGCACCGAAAAAGGAAGAGAAAGAAGGTAGGCTGTTTTCCAACAGAGCCCGCATCGCTTTGCTGCTGGGCCTTATGGTGGTTTACCTGGCCCTCGTGCCCGTGTTCGGTTTCGCCTGCTCAACGGCCCTGTTCCTGCTCTTGATGCTGACGGTCGTAGAAAAGTACAGTTGGTGGAAAAGCCTGCTGCTGGCCGCGGGTGTAACGACGTCGCTCTTTCTGGTGTTCCGTCTCTCCCTCTACCTTCCGTTGCCCCCGGGACCCTGGGGTTTCTGAACACCCAAGGAGGAGGCAACCTTCATGGAGATATTCGGTCATGACCTCCTAAACGGTTTCGTGACTGCGGCCTCCCCGTTTAACCTGGCTTGTGCCTTTCTTGGCGTCTTGCTGGGAACCCTTGTAGGAGTCCTTCCCGGCATCGGGCCCACTTCGGGCATAGCCATCCTTCTGCCGATCACGGCCAGCCTCGGGCCTATTCCCGCGATTATCATGCTGGCGGGGATCTACTACGGGGCGATGTACGGGGGCTCGACCACCTCGATTCTCATCAATATGCCGGGGGAAATTGCCTCCGTGGTCACGGCGGTAGACGGCTACCAGTTGGCCAAAAAGGGCAGGGCGGGTCCGGCGCTTTCCATCGCGGCCATTTCCTCGTTTTTCGCCGGAACCCTAAGCCTGGTAGGTCTGACCTTTTTCGCCCCTCCGTTGGCCGAGGTGGCTTTGTCCTTTGGGCCGCCGGAGTACTTTGCCCTCATGGTGCTCGCCCTGACAGTAGTCATCAGCCTGTCGGGAAAGGTTTTGGTAAAAGGGGTCATTGCCGGCCTGCTGGGCTTTCTGGTGGCCGCCATCGGTACGGACCCGGTGAGCGGCGCTTTCCGATTTACTTTTGGCGTGCCGAAGTTGATGGGCGGCATAGATTTTGTCGTGGCCTGCATAGGCTTGTTTGCCGTGGGGGAAATACTCGTCAACACCGAGCAAGCCGTCAAGGCGGTCTACGACGCCAAGTTGGGCCGCCTGCTGCCCACGGTGCGCGAGCTTAAAGACAGTCTGGGCGCCATGGTGAGATCTACCGTAATCGGCTTCTTCATGGGACTCCTTCCCGGCGTGTCCACCGGCATCACCTCCTTCGTGGCTTACGATGTGGAGAAGAAGCTTTCTAAGCACCCAGAGAGATTCGGACAAGGGGCCATCGAAGGGGTTGCAGCAGCAGAGGGAGCCAACAACGCCGCCACGAGCGGGGCATTCGTTCCCTTAATGGCCTTGGGCTTGCCTCCAGGCCCGGCTCTGGCCGTCCTTTTAGGTGCGTTTATGATTTATGGTCTGCAGCCCGGACCCCTCCTCTTCGAGCAGCACCCCGACTTTGCCTGGGCCGTCATTGCCAGCATGTACATCGGTAATGTAATGCTTTTGGTGCTCAATTTGCCCCTGGTGGGGATTTGGGCAAGGGTGGCCCTTTTGCCTTATCCCGTCCTCGCCGGCCTGGTGCTTGCCTTTAGTTTCATCGGGGCCTTCAGCGTCAGAAACAGTCTGTTTGACGTGTGGGTGATGTTGGTCTTCGGCGCCATTGGCTACCTGATGAAGAAGCTCGATTTCCCCCAGGCACCGCTCATCTTGTGCTTAGTCCTGGCTCCCAGGCTAGAGGCCTCCCTGTACCAGGCCCTCAAGCTGGGTAACGGCTCGGCGGCCATCCTGTTCAACCGGCCCGTATCCCTGGTGTTGATGCTGGCCGCGGCGGCAGCTACCGTCCTTTCTTTATGGCTGAGCAAGAAAAAAGGTGTTCCGGTCGGAGACGAAGACTAGTTCAGGGCAGGAGCCGCCGTCAGCAAGGGCGTTTAGTACTGATTAAGACGCGGCAGGAGGGAGGGGAGACCTAATCTCCGGGAGCTTCTGAAAGCAGCAATAAGCGGTCCAATTACTTTTCTAAGGGGGAGTGCGAGAAATGCCATGGGGTAGAAAGAAAGGATTGTTCTGGCTTGCCGTGCTAATAGTTTTGGTGGTAGCCGTAGCAATATCGGGTTGCGGCCAGAAGTCTTCACCCGAGTCTGAAGAGCCCGCCTACCCCCAACGGGGTATCGATTTGGTAGTCCCCTATGCTCCGGGCTCTTCTATTGACACCGCGGCGAGACTGGTGGCCGCATATGCCAGCCGCAAGTGGGGCCAGCCCGTTAATGTCGTCAACATGCCGGGCGGCTCGGGAGTTCCAGGGGTCCTAGAGGTCATGGAAGCGGCGCCGGACGGGTATAAGCTGCTCATGGACGGACATGTTT
>JACIYD010000355.1 GCA_014360105.1 Clostridia bacterium | reverse complement strand
TGCAGGCTTCCGGCGGAGGTCACCGCCTCTTACCAGACCAGCGGTACTACCCATAGTGCCTTCACTGCCTCTTGGCAGGGCGGGGGTGCCGGCGAGAAGAACGGCTGCGAGGCAGTCTCTGGGGACGGCCGTGTTGAGAGGGGCGTGGTTGGAACCCGCGACGGCCATGGTATACCGTAACTGAAGACGAAGCCATTGGCTTGTAAGAAGGGCGCAGTTATGTCGACGCTGGCTGAAGTAAGCCAGTACAGCGAGGCGGGAAAAGTGATATACTAGACTAGGGGAGCGCCTGATCGCCCCTGTCTTCTACCCGGTTGAGGTGGACAGCGTGATCCGGCAGAAGACCACTCGCCCCGCCGCTCAGAGCGGGCCGACAGAAGAGCAGGCCGAGCTTGCCTTCGCCGCCGTCCAGGCCATACCCCTGACACTCCTCGAGGAGGAGGGGCAGAAGCAGAGGGCCTGCGAGTTGGCCAAGGTCCTGGGGCTTCCCACCGTTTACGATGCCCATTACCTGGCCCTCGCGGAGCTGCGGCGCTGCGGATTCTGGACCACGGACGACCGCCTGTACAGGAAGTGCAAACACAAGCTGCCTTACGTTCGCCATCTAGACGACGCAGGTATACCCTAATGTTCACGACAGCGGTTGCTCCGGCTCGCTCCTGCTCTTGCGGCCGCGCTCTTCTCCTCCCTGTCTTCCGCCGAGCCCACCACCCTCCAGATACCATCCTCGAACTTGGTGTGCGGGCAGGCGGTCGCACAACGTCCTAATTAGCCTGGCTCTGATACCATGCCCATAGTCGCGGGGCAAGGAGCTGAGGCAGCCAGGAATTGCAGGTATCAGCAGGCGCGGGCCAAAACCCGCGCCTTTCGCATTTCTTGGGGCCGCGATAGCCCCGCTCGGCCCGCCGCGGGCGGCCGGGCTAGAAGCGCTACGAAGGGGGTGAAGCCGGGGTGGAGAGGCCTAAGAAGACTGGCTTGCCGTGCTGGACGACGCGGGCCGCATCGTCCGGATTGTCGAGGTGGTCGAGGCCTTGGGGGAGGAGAGCGACGCTTTCGAGCTTTTCCCCGAGGACGGCACGCCGGCCAGGGTTAGGCTAGAGCGGTGTCTGGAGTTCGCTAGGCCCGCCGCGGCCGGGCTGGAAGAATGAACCGGGCAAATTAACGGCGCGGCTGCGGTAGGAAAAACGCGCTGCGCGGCGAAAAATCTTGTTCCGGAGGAGATGTCCTCCTCCATGAAGGAACAGGTTACCAAAGCGCCGGATGGGGAACCATACCATCCGGAGGTCCGAGGAGATGAAGCCAGAAGTGGAAGTGGTTTACAACAGCAAGGGCCAAGGGGCTTTGCGCGACGCCTACCACCTGCTGGCCCGGTTTTTCGCCGAGGCGCACAGGGTAGAGGCGGAGGAGGCTGGGAAGGCAGAATGAAGGCCGCCATCTATGCCCGCGTCTCCACCGAGGAACAGGCAAGGCATGGGTACTCCCTTATCGACCAGAGGGCGGTGTGCCGCGAAAAAGCCGCGGCCTTGGGAGCCAGAGATATCCTGGAGTTTGTTGACGACGGGGTGAGCGGCGAGCTCCTGGAGGGCAGGCCTGGCCTTTCGGCCCTGCGCGAGGCGGTCCGGTGCGGGCAGGTCGACCTGGTGGTCTGTTACGACCCCGACCGCCTGGCCCGCAACCTGGCGCACCAGCTTGTGCTCACGAACGAGATGGAAAAGGCAGGCGCCAGACTTGAATTCGTCAACTTCGAGTGGCAGAACACGCCGGACGGTCGGCTGTTCTACGCCCTGAGGGGGGCGATTGCCGAGTACGAGAAGGAGAAGATCCGCGAGCGCACCCTGCGCGGCAAGATCCAGAAGGCCCGGCAGGGAAAACTGCCGATTGGAGCGCAACCGTACGGGTACGTTTACGGGGATGGCACCCTCAGGCCCCACCCGGTGGAAAGCGAGGTCGTCCGGGCGATATACCGCTGGTTCACCACGGAAAACATCGGGATGAACGGGATAGCCTTAAGGCTCACGGCCAGGGGGGTGCCCACGCGGAAAGGCAGGCCGCAGTGGCAGCGGTGCGTGGTCAAGAGGATTCTTACCGATCCGGTATACGTCGGCACCTGGTATTACAACCGCCGCGACTGCAAGGGCATCAGCTATAACCGATTCCTGCCCCCTGAAGCCAGGGCTAAAGCCACCTACAGGCCGGAAAGCGGATGGATTGCCGTTCCTGTGCCCCCTCTGGTCGACAGGGAGACCTGGGAGAAGGCGCAGGAAAAGGTCAGATCCGCGCGCCGGTTCTGGTCAGGCTGGGCCAGGGAGGAGTACCTGCTTTCGGGCCTTATATCATGCACGGACTGCGGCAACACCATGCACGGGATGACTAAGACGTGGCGGAACGGCACCCGGGTGCGGGGGTACACCTGCATGAAGACCCAGGCGGGCTATTACAGCCTTGGCTGCCG
>JACIYD010000354.1 GCA_014360105.1 Clostridia bacterium | reverse complement strand
TGGCGGGTGGCGGCCCTCATCCGGCGTGAGGAGCGGATCAAGAGCGTGGTCGTGGATGTGGAAAAAGAGGGGGTTTTGCACTTCGGCCTGGCGCGGCGGCTGGCTGAAACACTGGGTGCAGCCTACTACCGCATCGAGGATTTGAGAGCCACCACTCTGGTCGAGGCGGTGCGGGCGATAACGGAGTAGCTCCTCGGAGGAGAATGCAACTCAGGAAAAAAGGAGGCCGTTTATGCAAAAAGAAATTTTCCCTTTCACCGCACTGGTGGGGCAGGAGGATATGAAAAAGGCGCTGGTCCTAAACGCCGTTAACCCCCGGATCGGCGGGGTGTTGATCCGGGGCGAGAAGGGTACGGCCAAGTCCACGGCGGTGCGGGGCCTGGCCAGCTTGTTGCCGCAGATCAGGGTGGTCGCCGACTGCCCCTTCGGCTGCGACCCCGACGACCTCACCGTGATGTGCGCGGACTGCCGCCAGCGGCGGGAAGGGGGAGAAGAGTTGCCGGTTGCAGTTAGGAAGATGCGGGTGGTGGAGCTGCCGGTTTCCGCCACCGAGGACCGGGTGGTGGGGACGCTCGACATCGAACATGCCATCAAAAAAGGAGAGAAGCGGTTCGAGCCCGGTGTCTTGGCCGAGGCCAACCGCGGCATCCTTTACGTAGACGAGGTTAACCTTTTGGACGACCACGTGGTGGATGTATTGCTGGACGCGGCGGCAATGGGAGTCAATACGGTAGAGCGGGAAGGCGTTTCCTTCAGCCACCCGGCGAGCTTCATCCTGGTAGGGACGATGAACCCGGAGGAAGGGGAGCTTAGGCCCCAGCTTCTCGACCGGTTTGGCCTCTGCGTCAACGTTACCGGTGTTGCCGACCCAGCACTGCGGACCGAGATCGTGAAGCGGCGCCTGGCCTTCGAGGAGGACCCAGCGGGCTTTGCGGCGGCCTGGGAAGCGGAGCAGGAGAAGCTCCGGGAGAAAATCGTAGCGGCGCGCACACTCCTGCCCCAGGTTACTGTGACAGACGAAATTCTGCTCCTAATCGCCCGCACGGCGGTCGAGATGGGGGTGGATGGCCACCGGGCGGACCTCGTGATGATGAAGGCGGCTAAAGCGCATGCGGCGCTGGCGGGCCGGACGGAGGTAACCCCTGAGGATGTCCAGGCGACGGCGAACTTTGCGCTGCTGCACCGGATGCGCCGGAAGCCATTCCAGGAGGTCGCCGTTGACCAGGAAAAACTCGCCGGCATCCTGGGAACCTACCCCCGCCAGTACGGTGGGTCGGTGACGGTTCACACTCACTCGCACACCCACCGGCACAGTCACCCGCACGGGCACGATCACGGCCGCGGCGGATGCCGGTGAAGTTTTGTCCGAAGTTTGGACTTTCTGGGCCAATGCTTGCCGCAAGAGGCACAGGTTAAGGGTTTCAGGTAAGCGGATAAAAACGCCCCCTAGTGATCGTTACCGTAGCCTTTGCCGGCGCGATGGCGCCGGCGCAGAGGGAAGACCCGCTTTGGAAAAGGAGACGGCGGCGGGGGTGCGGCCGCGCAAAGTGCTTGGCCAGGGCCCCACCGGTCGGCTAACCTGATCATGGAGTTGGTGCATGCGGCCAAGGCAAGGGTACTGGCGGTAATCGAGGGGGCGTTGCCAGCGCGGGAAGCGGCGATCTTGGTCGCCGTACTCTTTGGCGATCAGAAGCGACTCGGGAAAGAAGAAGTGGAGGCATGCCGGACCCTTGGCGCCTACCAGATGCAAAGCGTATTCAGCCTGCCTTCGCAGGTCGACTTTCCCACCTTAATCTTCCCCGCCGGCTTCCCGGTCCCGCCCCTGGAGACGTAAGGTAGCGGGTGTCCCGCGGCGACGGCCTCCCGGATGCGCCTCTCTATTTCGGCCGCCAGGTCCGGGTGCTCCGCCAGGTACTCCCTGGCGTTCTCCTTCCCCTGGCCGAGGCGCTCCTCCCCGTACGAGAACCAGGCGCCGACCTTCTGCACTATGCCCATGTTGACGGCAAGGTCGAGCAGCGCCCCCTCTTTGGAGATCCCCAGGCCGTAGATGAGGTCGAAGTCCGCCTGCCTGAAGGGCGGGGCGAGCTTATTCTTCACCACCTTGACGCGGACGCGGCTGCCGACGGTGTTGCTGCCGTGCTTGATCGCGTCCACCTTTCGCACGTCGAGGCGCACCGAGGCGTAAAACTTGAGGGCGCGGCCGCCGGCCGTCACCTCGGGGCTGCCGTACACAACGCCGACCCTCTCCCTTAGCTGGTTGATGAAGATCAGCAGCGTGCGGGACCTGCTGATCGAGCCGGCGAGCTTGCGCAAGGCCTGGGAAATGAGCCGGGCCTGCAGGCCCACGTGGGCCTCGCCGAACTGTCCCTCAAGCTCCGCCCGCGGCACGAGCGCGGCCACGGAATCGACCACGATCACGTCGATGGCCCCGCTGCGGACCAGGGCCTCGGCGAT
>JACIYD010000353.1 GCA_014360105.1 Clostridia bacterium | reverse complement strand
CATGACGAGCAGTTCCCCGTACACCTGCCCGCATATTACCAAGCTTCCCCGGCGTTGGTTTTCCTCCAAAACCCCAGCCACGGCCTCTGCCACGGGCTCACCGTTCAACAGCGCGCACAGAACATTTGTGTCGAGTGCCAGCTTCACTCTAGCAGTCCGTGTTAGTATTTAGATCCGGATAACCCGGTCTTTGACAACCCTATAATTCGGCTATCCTTCACGCCGGATGGCTAAGGCAGGAATATGGGGTGGCCCCTTTCAGGCCCTCACCCCCTCCAGGCGGACGCACATCCCCGCCCTGAATAGCTTGATCAGGTTGTGTACCGCGCAGTCGAAACGCCAAGACGAGCGCACCTTCTCCAGGCCCCGCAGCAGGAACTGACGTAGGCCCCGGCCTTGCTTGATCTGCCCGAACACCGGCTCCACCGTGGTCTGCCGCAAGTTTTGCGCGGGCTCGACCCCGTTTGGTCTTAAGTTTACGTCGCATCCTCTCCTTGACGGTGGCGTCTTTGGGGATCCTTCCTTTGGGAGCTTGGGCTTTTCGCCACTCGCTATGTTTGACCTTGTCCGGGGGGATAAACGCTTCTATACCCAGATGGCCCAGTTCCCTAAGGTTGGCTTCGCTGAAGTAGCCGGCATCAGCCGAGACTTCCCGGGGTCTTTGGCTCAGGTTTTCTTCTGCCTGCTCTATTAAAGGTAAGAGGTGCGGGGCATCGGCCGCTTGATTGGTCAGGTCGGCGGCTACGATGATCTGGCCTTTAGCGTCAACTGCCGCCTGGGCGTTGTAGGCCTGGATGAAGGACTTGTCGGAGCTTAACATGATCCGGGAGTCCGGGTCGGTAAAGTTGTACTGGGCCTTGGGCGAGGGCTTGGCGGTGTCTTCGTCTTTATCTGCCCCCTCGGAACGCCGCTTCTCTTCGGCTTTGCGCTTGGCTTCGGCCTCCAGTTCCGCCTTGGCCTTTCTCATGGCCTTAAAGGCGCTTCATGGGGTGGCGAAGATGTTCCGGCAGTTCATAGCCCTGGGATTGGGGACCAAAACGCTCATCTTCCACCTGATCCAGTTCCTCTACTTCCTTGAGGTACTGTTCTACCTCTTGCCTTAGCCGCTCTTCTTCCTTTTCTATGTAGCCGTAGCTCATGGCGCTGTGCTGCAAGGCGCCTGCCTTGATCTTGGTGCTGTCTACCGCAACGTGCTCAAGCGTTAGCAGCCCTGCCTTCTTGGCCAGCCTCACCGTCTGCACAAAGAGCTCACCCAACGCCTTATGGTGCCGGCGCCGGAACGCGGCTATGGTCCAGAAGTCCGGCTGCTGGTTGGCCGATAGATACCTGAAGCCTACGTCTTCATATAGGGCTCTTTCCAGCTTCCTCGAGGAACGGATACCCCGCCAGTAGCCGTAAACCAGGATCTTGACCATCATCACCGGATGATAGGGGGGCTGGCCCCTCTTCTCCTGGTAGTCATTGATGATGGCCGAAAGGTCGAGTTCCTCCACCACCTCGTTGATAAAGTGCACGGGGTGATCCGCAGGAAGCCAGTCCAAGGGGCTCGGCGGAAACAAAAGCAGTTGATTCGGTTGGTAGTCTTTGAACCTCTTAGCCATGTGGTTAGGATTCGCCACCAGGATGAGGTTTCCTTCTTGCCGCTTAAGCAGAATTTGGCCCGGTATTATTCACACAGGCTGCTAGGCCCTCAAGAAGGGCTTTCCAGGCCTTTTGTTCTACCCTTCCCTGGCTTGCCGACCTAGGATGGATAAATGGCAGAACGAAAATGTACGGCAAAAAGGTGGCGGCGTTAATGATAAAACCGATGCCGGTACCCGACACCGCAATCAAAAGCCCGCCAATAGCAGGCCCCACCAGGCGGGTGCCGTAATACATGGCGGAGTTCAAAGATACCGCATTTATCACTACTTTCCTGCCAACTAAGTCAGAAACCAATGACTGGCGGGCCGGGTTATCGAACGATTCCGCAACACCGTGGATCAATACCAGGACCACCACCTGCCAAATGCCTATTCGACCGGTAATGGTCAATAGCCCCAACGTGAGGGTAACCAGGGTCAAAGTCACCTGGGCGGAAAGAATTACCCACCGCTTGTCCCAGCGATCGACGTATGCACCGGCCAAAGGCGAAAGAATAAGAAACGGTAACCAATGGGCGAGATTACATAACCCTAAGGCAAAGGCTGAGCCACTGATTTCATAAACCAGCCAGTTGCGGAGAACGATTTCCATCCAGTTGCCGGTATTGGACAAGGCTGCCGTGAGGAAGACTAAGCGGAAGTCGCGATAACCAAGGGCAGCAAAGCGCCCTCGTATAATCTCTGGTTCTTGGGCCGTGGTCACGGCGAAACCTCCCGGCCGTTCCATCGCTTAGTCCTTGTACCAAGTTCTGCGGCTTATCCCCTGAAGAAACCGTTAACGTGATGACCACACCAGTTGGCTCTCAGCCGCTCCATACCAACGCT
>JACIYD010000352.1 GCA_014360105.1 Clostridia bacterium | reverse complement strand
CACTGCGCCATCTCGAAGAATAACCTATCATTTTTGCCCGCGAAGGCGGTCTAGGTCAACTCGCCAATCAGACTCTCATATTGGGCAATACATTTTTCACGATCGAAGCGGGTCTCTGCATACTTTCTGCCGTTGACCCCCATTCTCTCCGCCCGCGCAGGATCTGACCAGAGCGCAAGGATAGCCTCGGCAAGGACTTTGGGAGAGCCAGCAGGCACCCATAGGCCACAGTCCGCTTCTTCGACGATCAGACGCGCATCGCTGGCCGGCGGGGTACTACATATGGCCGGACGTCCCACACCCATGATACAGGGGAGTTTACCCGGAACTACAGGGGTTCTGATGTCCTTGTGAAGACTGACCAGACAAACGTCCGACGCCTGCAATAAGGCGATGTAGTCGCTTTCCGGCATATGGGGCAGAAAGCGCACATTATTGAGACCCAGTCTAGTAGCTAACTCCTTTAGGCGTGGAACCATCACCCCCTCACCAGCCAGAAGAAAAAGGATCTCAGGGGCTTCCCTGGCGACAAGTGTAGCTGCCTCAAGGATATCTCCCGCCCCTTGGGCAAAACCCATGACACCGGCATAAGACACTACAAAATTGGAACTGGACGCATACTTCTGCCTCAGATCGTTGTCTTTTGGCCCCGGTTTGTATTTGGCCAGATCGATCCAGTTGGGGATCACCCAAGTCCTTTCCGACGAGCCGCCGTGGGCCACCACATGGGCGCGGTTTCCCTCAGAGTGAACCGTTATGGCGTCAGCATAGCGGTATATCGACCGCTCCATCCAACGTCCCAGGCGGATCAGCGCCCGGTTCCTGAGCAATCCAAGGTCAACCGCCGATTGGGGATACAGGTCCTGCACATTGACAAGACAGGCTCCTTGCCACTTACGGGCCAAGTTCACCGCTGCAATTCCCAATGGCAAGGGTGGAGAGTAAGCGATTACCACATCGTGGCGGCGCAAATGACGCCCATGCATAAAGTATTGAATCCCATACACCAAGTGCTCGATCCCTCGCAGAAGGGGTACATGCTTGGGGAGGCCGGTTTTTCCCAGACGGTGTACCTCAACGCCATTTCTCTGTTCTTTGGCTGGGATTTGCTCTGTACGTTCTCCCTCCCCTCCCGCCAAGTAGCGCTCCGGATAGCTCGTCAGCACGGTAACCTGGTGCCCGCGGGCAGCGAGTCCCTCGGCGAGCTCACTGAACAGACGGGCTGTCGAATTGAGCACTGGTGGGTAACTTACTACCAACAGCAGGACTTTCACCGCCCCACCTCCCAGCCAACTCTTTGGGGACAACCCTCCACCAACGACCGCTCAATGGCAAAGGTGGCCAAAGTCGTCGATATGTACTCGTGGAGATCAACCGGAGGAGGCTGTGACTCACGCACGGCATTGACCAGCGCCCCCAGTTCAGCTCGAAGGCCACGGTCCACCTCAAACCAACTTCTCTTGACATAGAACCCGTATTTCGCACCCTTCGTAGCTGGTAAAGGCATTTTTGCGATACCGACCGGTTGTTGTAATGACGAATGATGAATAAAGTGGTCTTTTCCTGTATTCAGCATTATATAGTCAGAAGATTTCAAGAAGGACTTTTTCCTTAGAGCGGCGAACCTTCCTGCCGATAGGTTAAGGTATCAGGGGCAGGAGGTCTGAGCGTGGACATCGGGAATATACGTATCTTCCGGCCAGGGCCGGCGGCGGTTATCGCCAGACTGTGCGATGTTTTGAGGATCCCGGAAATTATCGATTCCGTGGTGCCTTGGAACCCGGCCCAGTGTCGCCTTTCTCCGGGCACCAGGGTCAAGGCCTTAATCATCAACCTCTTAGTGGACCGCCGGGCCCTTTACCAGGTCTGGCGCTTCTACCAGCACCAGGATCTGGAGGTCCTGTTTGGCCCCGAAGCGCAGGTTAGAGCAGAAGAGCTCAATGACGACGCCTTGGCCCGGGCCCTGGATAAGCTGGCGGCCAGCGATCTTAAGACGCTTTTCTCTAGCATTGCTCTTCGTGCCGCCGCCACCCATGACGCGCCCATTGATAGGCTGCACGTGGACACCACCTCCATTTCCGTTCAGGGAGCCTATGAGGGTGAGGGGGAGCTAGAGATCACCTTTGGCTTTAGCAAGGACCGCCGCCCGGACCTCAAGCAGTTTCTCATCGGCCTGACGGTTAGCGGCGATGGCCTGCCCGTTTTGGCCCAGAGTCTGGCCGGCAACACCAGCGATAAGAAGTGGTACCCCGAGGTAGTGGAACAGCTCAGGGCTACTTTTAGCCCGAAAAGCTCCAGGAGATCATTTTCATAGCGGATTGCGCGTTGGTGGACACCGCGAACCTGGCCCTTTTGGCGCCTACCCCCGATAGGCCCCAGATCCTGTTCATCTCCCGGTTGCCCGAAAACTTTGGTCTGGCGGAGGAGGTTAAGCAAGAGGCCTTCGGCCAAGGGAACTGGACCACAAT
>JACIYD010000351.1 GCA_014360105.1 Clostridia bacterium | reverse complement strand
TACCACACCGGCCTTTTTCGGGGTAATACACATAAACCCCCCGTTGCTAGGCACTAAAAGTTGGCAAGGGGGGATAAGAAGGTGCCCATTATCGAGGCCTGGCTTACGGCCCGGTGAGCTGTTTTACGTGCCCCTGGGCGTCCTGCTCCATAACCACCGCCGTCATCAGCTTGCGCAGGCCCCAGTCGAAGGCCAGCACCCGCTTGGGCACGGCCCGGCGCGTGCCCCTGGGCTGGGCTTCCACCTTTAGGTCCAGCGCCCAGTGGCCGTCACCGGCTTTGGCGTAAACCAGGTGCCTGCAGCCGGCCGCCGCGGGCCAGCTCCGCCCGCACCACGTTCCGCAGGGCCAACTTGAAGGCACACCACGGCCAGTCCCCCGACCCCGGTTCCGGCGACCCCGGTTCCGGCTTGCTCGGCAGCAGGAGCGCGCACTCCAGGAAGGCATCGTCCGCCACTACGCTGTAAATTGCTAAAGCGCGCATGAGACGCTCAGACCGCGAGGCATCTGTGCAGAAAAGCCCCCAAGTCGGAGAAGGGACGGCGCAGCATCCCCATGCCGGAGCGGGCTCTGAACGCGCTCAAAGCCCACAAGGCCCGCCAGAACCAGGAGAAGCTCTTGCTTGGCGAAGCCTACCAGGACAACGGCCTGATCTTCGCCACCGAGCTTGGGACGCCCAGAGCCCCGCAACTTCAACCGCAAGCTTTACGAGCTTAGGAAGAAGGCCAGCGTGACGAGCTGGTGACGAACAGCCGGCGCGCCCCGGTCACTGGTTTATGGCCTCCTGGGTTACGGTTACCTCTACCCGGTAACCCAGGGACCGGAGAAAGCTCCGGCAGTCTTCCCACGTCAACCCGAAGGCAGGGACGTCTGCCAAAGCCCAGACGGGCTAGTATTTCTCGCACGAGGGGAAGGTCATTCTCTTGTAGACCTTCTCCCTCATCGCTTTTTCCGTCCAGTCTAGTCTACCAACTCGTCAAGGGTGATGCGCAGGCTCAGGTAGTCGATTAACTTGGGGCCCGAATTCCGTTCATTCTCGCGCCGCTTTTCCTTTAGATCCCCCACCGTTCACCCTCCTGGCGGCATAATACCACGGTGGCAGCCCGGGGGCAACCAACTTTGAGACTGGCTACATGCGGGGCGCTTCTTCCAAGATAAGATCCCCTTATCTCGGGCAGGCCGAAGACAACACGAGGAAGGACGGGACCGCCAGGGGGTAGGTCCGCAGGCACAAGGTTGCAGTTATCTTGGATTGAGCGCTGCCAGGCTGATTGACACCTTCTGCCATTAAGGTTAGTGAAGGGGTTACTACTTGCCCGGAAGGGTGAGGTAATCCCTCGGCGTGCATATCAGGACGCTGGAAAACCGGCGCCCCCGGTAAGCGCCGAAGTGCTTTAGATCGCCGGTGACAAAGTGCGTCGCCCCGGCCTGAATGGCGGCAAGCAACAAAGGCCGGTCCTTGGGAGGCAGGTCGGCCGGACAGGGAAGGTCAGGGTCGGGCTCGGGCACGATCTTCACCGCGGAAAGCAGGCCTTCAAGGCGCCTTTTGTGCTCCCTTCGGTCGAGGTTGCGGCGGGTCTCTTCGACCGCGTAGGCGGAAGTCAAAAGCTCGACCTTTCTATCTGCGGCCAGGGCCCACAGCCTGGAAATTCCGGCGCTGCCGTAGGCCGCGGAGAAGAGGATGTTGGCGTCAAGAAACAACCGGTCCACGGCTACGCCTCAGGCCTCTCGTGGGGGATTGAAGCTGGGTCCAGTCCGAGCTTCTTCACCTCTTCCACCGCCCAGGCGTAGTCCTCGGGGGTGACCGCGTTGTTCAGGAGGAATTCTGCCTTTCGCTCTGCGGTGTAAACTTCCACCGGCAAAACCGCGGCGGGGCGCAGGAGAATGCCGCCCTCAGCCGGTTCCGCTACCACGATGCTCCCTTCTTTGAGGCCATAGGCGCGGCGCAGAGCCGCTGGTATCACGACTGCCCCGCGCTTGCCGACGCGCACGGGTTCACCGCCCATTTCCCATCCCTCCATATTTCAGAATATCAGATAGAAGGGCACTGTGCAAGAACGCTTCGTTCCCGCCGGGCTCTGACCGCCTGGTGAGCGATTTCTCGCGTTAGTCTCCGAGAGTGAGAGATTATGTCCTGCAGAGGGAGGTATTCGCAATGAATGACTGCAGAAGACTAAAGAGAGGCGAGCCTAAAAAGAGAATTTGGTAAGGTTTTAGCAACACGGGACGCCCCTGGGTTATCTGATGCCCCGGCTTCCCGGATCGAACGGTCCCAGGCCAACCCCTCTTCAAACTGCCAACGCGCCTTTCTTAGCGCGATAGAAAGGCGAAGCGAGGGGACACCATCTCCGACAGTAGTTCGCTCTCGGTTTGCAAGAGATTGCTGCGCAGGGACCGAAACGCAAACCCCTGTCCGGCACGGTAGTTTACATCTCCGCCCGCGCCTGCCGAAGCTTTTCCCGGAAGACG
The DNA here is from genome assembly GCA_014360105.1 of Clostridia bacterium. Lineage (GTDB taxonomy): Bacteria > Bacillota > DSM-521 > Neomoorellales > SLTJ01 > JACIYD01. The sequence goes on along the minus strand of JACIYD010000351.1, from coordinate 4 downwards.
GTGG
>JACIYD010000350.1 GCA_014360105.1 Clostridia bacterium | reverse complement strand
TGCACCGCCGGGGACCACCCGCAAATGAGCAAGATCAAAAGGACCGCCGGGAGTATTCTGCCGGCACGCCCGACCCCGCCCGCTTTGCCTCTTTTCGCCTTCACCGCCCGGATAAGCCTCCTTTTTCGCGGCCCCTATTGTACCGCGCCGTCCGGCACACGTCAACGAAAGATGTGCACCTCCCGCTCGGCCGCCCGCCACTCCACCGCCGCACCCAGGGCCTGACTGACAAAGCGCACCGGCACCAGTGTCCGTCCGTCGACCACCTGGGCCGGCACGTCCAGTTTTACCGGCCGGCCGCCCACGGAGGCGGTCTTTTCGCCCACGGTAAGTCTTATCTGCCGTTCACCGCGTTGTGCGGTAATCTCGCGGGTAGCTTCGTCCCAATGGACGGTGGCATCAAGGCCCTGGAAGATGGCGCGCAGGGGTACCAGCACCCTCCCGCCCACCAGCGCCGGAGGCACATCACAAGGCAGACGCCAGCCGTCGAGGTAGACCGGAATCTGCCGCAGGACGACGAGGGCGTTCGCCACGGGCCTTTCCGTCCCGGTGGCGGGCCGGCTCACCAGTTGCCCCGCCACCCACATCGCGCTCGAGCCGCCGCCGTCCAGCCCCACGGCGGTGGCCGCCCCCAGTTCCCCAAGGAGCACGGCCATCTCCTCCAGGGTAACGCCGCTTTCCTGCTCTTCCCCGCCCTCGACCACCACGAGTAAGAGGTTGCCGTTTTCCCGCACCCCGATTGCGGTCCGCGCGCGGCGGCCGAGCACCGTACCGCTAAATCCTTCCTGCACGGCCTGAAAGACCGGGCGGCCCCCTTCCACCAGCAGGGGCCCGCCGGTGAGGAGGTGATGCACCCCCTGCCAGGCCGGGTCCCAACCCGGGTCAAAGGTAAGTACCGTCCCGGGGGCCAGGTCGGGTAAAACCGCCGGATCGCCGGCAAGAACCATCCCCGCGGGGGGAATCGGGCTGTTACCCTGGCCGCTTCCGGTCACCAAATAGCGGCCATCGCGCGGTAAGAGAATAAGTTCCCGCGTGCCCGGCGGCGTGCCGCTCCTTTCGCCCCATACGGCCTGGTAGAGGTTGGTGCGGTCCGGGCGGTAGGGGCGATTTAAGTTTCCCACGGGGATGAGCGTCCCGCTGCCCGCGACCTTGAACACGGGTTGGGGAGCGAAAAAGCCGTAAAGCACCTTTTTCTGCCGTGTGAGGCCAAAGCTCGTCCGCCAAAAATCCGAGGCGGCCAAAAGACGGCCGTCGATGACCACGTTACCCACCGGCATGGTCAGGCCGTCACCCCGGGCAAAGAAACCCCCGTTGACCGCCGCGAGGGCGCCGTAGCGGCTGGCCAACGCGCTCACCGTCTCCGCCTTGCCGAGGCGATCACCGGCTAGAACCGGCCTCAACTCCAGCGAGCGGTCTTTGCCGTCCACCTCCACCAGGTGTCCCACCAGCGGCTGCCCGGCGCCGTTCGTGCCTGCCAGGCGGCGGTAAGTTACCCCTTGCGCCAGCGGCCTGGTTTCCACCGCAGCCAGATGGGGCAGAGGGCCGGGAACGATCTCCGCGGCCGGCGGCGCAATCGCGGCCGCTGCTTCTGGTAGCAGGAGAAACAGCAAAATAAAGACTATCAGCGAATACAGGCGTGCTTTCTTCACCATCGGTGGAGCCCAGTCCCCTTTCGGGCGCGCGGTACGGCGTCGTTTTGCCTGTTAGACGTTAAGCGTCGGCCACCGGGTTCCCTTCGAGCAGTTCGTAGAGATAATCGGCGGTGCGGCTTGCCTGGGAGCGCAGGGGTTCAAGGCGCGGCGGCAGTTCTTCCGCCCACCGCACCCTCCTTTCCCAGGCGCCGGTGGCCGCTGCCAAGAGCGCCTCCCCGGTGAGGTCCTCCGGGCGCAGGCCGGGGCCGCCGATCTGCTCCAAGAAGGCGGCCACCTTTGGGTCGTAGCTGATGCCCACCAGGGGGCGGGCAAAGAGGGCGGCAAAGATGAGGGCATGAAGGCGCATACCCACTGCCAGGTCGGCCAGGGAGAAGAGACCGAGAATCTCCCGCAGGTCAAGGGCCCTGCCCGGCAGGGTCAGGCTGCCGGCCCGCCGCAGCACGGCCACATCCTGCGGCCACTGCAGGGGCAGGCCGAAAACCTGCCAGCCCCGGGCGGCCAGAGCACGTGCGAGGGCCGCGGCTGCCCGCTCCAGTTTCGGCTGCCGGCCGCGTGCATCGCCGGGTAGGTCCCGCAGGCTCACCAAGGCCAGGGGTCCGCATCCCGGCTCCAGGCCCGCCTGCCGTAAAACGGCGTGGGCGGCCTCGCGGTCGGCCAGGGCGGCCACGTCAAGGGCAAATACCGGGTCTGCGGTGACCGCGGTGGGCCGGGCTACACCGAGGGAGGCCAGGAACTGCGCGGAAGCGGCGTCGCGCAGCACGATCCGGTCCACCCGGTTCAGGGTATGGCGCACCAAAAGGCGCGAGCCAATACCGATCAGG
>JACIYD010000035.1 GCA_014360105.1 Clostridia bacterium | reverse complement strand
AGCGATCTTAGCAATTTGAGCAACGGCACCATCTGTAAAGTTCAGATTAACGCCTTCGCTGGCAAGCAGCGCGCTATACTGCCTGAGCAACGAGTTTTCAGGCTCTACTAGAATCCTACGCAAGTCTTCCTCTTTCAGGCTTTCCAGCTCAACCCGAAGGGGGAAACGCCCCTGCAATTCCGGGATCAAATCCTGCGGTTTCGTCACGTGAAAAGCACCGGCAGCAATAAAGAGCACGTGGTCGGTTCTGACCGGGCCGTACTTGCTCATTACCGTGCATCCCTCGACCAGCGGTAAGATGTCCCGCTGGACGCCTTCGCGGGAAACGTCCGGACCGTGCCCGCCCTCGCGGCCGGCGATCTTGTCGATTTCGTCGATGAAGATGATCCCGTTTTGTTCCACCCGGTCGATAGCCGTGGCGATCACTTCGTCCATATCCACCATCTTCTCCGCTTCCTCTTGGGCCAGAATCCGCCTTGCTTCTTTTACCGTCACCCGGCGGCGCCGATGCTTGCGCGGAAGAAGCCCGCCCAGGATGTCCTGCAGATTGATCCCCATTTCCTCCATACCGGCGCTGCCGAAGACCTCGAGCATGGGCGGACTACGGTCTTCCACCTCGATCTCCAGTACTTCGTCTTCCAGCTCCTGGCGGGCCAGCTTGGTCCGGAGAATGGCACGATGTTGGCGGCTCTCGTCGGTCTCTGACGCCGCGCCGGCCGGAGAAGCCCGCTCGCCGCCTCCGAAAAGCAGCTCCAGAGGGTTTTTGAGCCCTCCTTCCTGCCGCACCCGCGGCGCGAGCAGGTCCAGGATCCGCTCTTCCGCCAGGACCCTGGCCCGGTCCATCACCTGGGCCGCTTTTTCCTGCTTTACCATGCGCACCGCCATTTCTACCAAATCCCGCACCATGGATTCTACGTCTCTTCCGACATACCCCACCTCCGTGTATTTGGTTGCCTCAACTTTAATGAAAGGCGCCTTTACCAGCTTGGCCAGGCGGCGCGCGATTTCCGTCTTGCCAACGCCGGTAGGGCCGATCATCAGAATGTTTTTAGGCGCGATTTCCTCGCGCAGCGGCGGCGGCACGCGCATCCGCCGGTAGCGGTTGCGCAGGGCAATGGCCACGCATTTCTTCGCCCGCGCCTGCCCCACGATGTAGCGGTCCAGCTCGCGCACGATGGCTTTGGGCGTGAGTTCTTCCATGGCGGCACTAAAGCTCCTCGACGGTGATCTGGTCGTTGGTGTAGACGCAGATGCCCGCGGTGATGAGCAGTGCTTCCCGCACGATTTCTTTTGCTTCCAGCGTGGTGTGCCGCATCAACGCCCGCGCCGCCGCCAGGGCAAAAGGTGCGCCGGAACCCACGGCGGCGATGCCGTCGTCCGGTTCCAGTACTTCGCCGGTGCCGGAGACCACCAGGAGCTTCTCGCGGTTGGCCACCACCAGGAGGGCGTCAAGCCGCCGCAAGTAGCGGTCCGTGCGCCACTCTTTGGTCAGTTCGATGGCCGCCCGTACCAAATTCCCGTGGTACTCTTCCAGACGTCCTTCAAATTTCTCAAAAAGCGTAAGGGCATCGGCCACCGCGCCGGCAAATCCGGCCAGCACCTCCCCGCGATAAAGGCGGTGGACTTTGCGGGCCTGGTGCTTGATGGCCGTGTGTTGTCCCAGGGTAACCTGGCCGTCGCCTCCCAAGGCGGCCCGCCCGTAACGGTGGACTCCCACGATGGTCGTGCTGCGGAACAACCTGGCCCGCTCCTTCCCTAGGCCCGCGGGTGGGTCCGGTTGTAGACCTCGCGCAGGCGTGCCCCGGTCACGTGGGTGTAAATTTGCGTCGTCGAAAGGCGCGCATGGCCCAGCAGTTCCTGTACCACCCTCAGGTCGGCCCCGCCTTCCAAGAGGTGGGTGGCAAAGGAGTGGCGCAAAGTATGGGGGCTAACTCCCTTCTTCAGCCTCCCGAGCCGCCGGTAGCGCTCCAACAGGTAGCGAACCCCCCGCTGCGTAAGGCGACCGCCGTTGCGGTTAAGAAAGACCGCCCGCGTTTCCCGGCCCCCGGCCAGCCGGGGCCTGGCCTTGGTGAGGTAAGCCCTAAGCGCGGCCTGCGCCTCGCCGCCCAGCAGAACCACACGCTCCTTCGACCCTTTGCCCCGGACGACGGCATAGCCTTCTTCTAAATGCAGATCTTCCAGATCGAGGCCAACGATTTCCTCAACCCGCGCCCCGGTGGCGTAAAGCACCTCCAGCAGGGCGCGGTCGCGCTGTCCTCCCGGTGTATCGGCACGCGGCAGCCGCAAGAGGGTCTCAACTTCCTGATAATAGAGAAACAGCGGCAGGTGTTTCTCCGGCCGCGGCGCGCATACCAGGGAGAAAGGATTGGCTGCAACTTCGCCTCGTCGGCGGAGGTAGCGGTAGAATGATCGCAGGGCGGCGATTTTTCTCGCTACGGTCGTTCGTCTAAGCCCCTTCCGGCTTAAGCCGGCCAGATAAGCCCTAATCAGCCAGGCATCTACCTCTTTCGCCTTTACCGCGCGGCCGGCGCAAAAATTGAGGAAATCCGCGATGTCCCTGCCATAGGCCGAAATGGTGCTTCCGGCGGCACCTCGCTCTAGTCTTAAATAACTGAGGAAATCCTGTAGCAGAACCAGCAAAGCCTACCCTCCCAAAGTATAACCCCTTGCCCAACGCTCTATACTAGCACATCACTAATGTTCTGACAAGGTCATAAGGATTCATTTTCGATAAATGCAGTAAGGACCTCCAGCGCCCGTGCGGCCAGTGCTTCGCGCCGCTTCCGGCGCGCCTGCGTCCGCTTTGTCAAGGGCGGCAACAGGCCGAAGTTGACATTCATTGGTTGGAAAGGCTGTGTCGGCGACGCCAGGTACCGGCTCAGTCCCCCCAGGCAGGTCTCCGGCGGGAAGACGACTGGTTCCCGGCCGGATAAAATACGGCCCAGGTTAATGCCAGCGACAAGGCCACTGGCCGCGGACTCCACATAACCCTCCACCCCGGTAATCTGGCCGGCAAAAAAGAGGAGCGGGTCACGGCGCGTCTGAAAGGTGGGCAGAAGAACCCGGGGCGCATTCAGGTAAGTATTACGGTGGATCATGCCGTAACGCAAGAATTCCGCCCTCTCCAAGCCCGGGATCAGCCGGAAGACCCTCTCCTGGTCGGGACGGCGCAACCGGGTCTGGAAGCCGACGAGGTTATACATGGTGGCTTCCCGGTTCTCGGGCCGCAGTTGAACTACAGCATAAGGCTGTTTTCCCGTACGTGGGTCAACCAGACCCACCGGTTTCATCGGCCCGAAAAGAAGTGTCTGGGGTCCACGTGCCGCCATCTCCTCAATAGGAAGGCAACCTTCAAAATAGGCAGCTTCTTCAAAGGCATGACCGGAGTAGACGTCAGCGGCGCGCAAGGCGCGGTAAAAAGCCAAGTACTCCTCCTCGCTCAAGGGCGCGTTCAAATAGGCGTCCTCTCCCTTGCCGTAGCGTGAAGCGCGGAAGAGGCGGTCGTAATTCAGGGAATCCGCGCTGACGATGGGCGCGACCGCATCGTAAAAGTAAAGGTGCTCCTCACCGCAAAAGGCGGCGATGGCGGCCGCCAGCGCCTCGGAGGTTAAAGGACCGGTGGCAATGATGGCCGGTCCAGGGGGGATGTCCCGCATCTCGTCTCGTACCAACTTCACCTGGGGCAGGCTGGTCAGGAACGCGGTTACCTGCGCCGCGAAGGCCTCCCGGTCGACGGCCAGCGCCTCGCCCGCCGGTATCTGGGTAGCGTCGGCGCAGCGCATAATGAGCGAATCCAGGCGGCGCATCTCCTCTTTAAGGAGGCCGACTGCGGTGCTCAGGGCCCGGGAACGCAAGGAATTACTGCAAACCAACTCCGCCAGGTAACCGCTCCGGTGTGCCGGGGTAAGCTTTTCCGGTCGCATCTCCCAGAGCTCAACCGCCAGACCGCGTTTGGCCAGTTGCCAGGCGGCCTCGCTTCCCGCCAGGCCCCCGCCGATAACCTTGACCGCCGTCAACCGCTCTGCCCCCTTTCCTTGTGGCCGCACTTCGGGCAGACCAACCGCGGCGTCCGGCCGCGGCCGGCTTTCTCTACCAGGCGTTCTCCGCAAGTGGGACAAGTGACCGTCGTCGGCTTATCCCAGGAAAGATAGTCGCACTCCGGGTAACGGCTGCACCCGTAAAACTGCCTTCCTTTCCTGCCCCGGCGCACTACGACCTTCCCCCCGCACCGCGGACACCCCACCCCAACTTCTTCCTGGTAAGGCCTCGTACTGCGGCACTCGGGAAAGGCGGGGCAGGCAAGAAACTTGCCGTAACGGCCGGACTTCACCACCATGCGGCGGCCGCATTTGGGACAGCGTTCTTCGCTGGTCTCCTCGGCCACTTCAATGGCCCCGATTTCCTGTTCGGCCCGGGCCAGCACCTGGCGAAAAGGCGTATAGAAATCGCCCACCACCTTGCGCCATGCCAGCTTACCTTCTTCCACGAGGTCAAGCTGTTTCTCCATCTGAGCGGTAAACTCCACGTCGACCACGTCAGGGAAATATTCTTTGAGCAGGTTCACCACGACGAAGCCCAGTTCCGTGGGCACAAACTGGCGCTCTTGCCGCTTGATGTAGTTGCGCGCCAGGATGGTTTCGATAATCGGGGCATAGGTGCTGGGCCGCCCCACACCTTTTTCTTCCAATGCCTTCACCAACGATGCCTCGGTGTAGCGCGGCGGTGGCTGGGTAAAATGCTGCTTGGGCTCAAGGGCCACCAGTTGTAAGACCGTTTCCGGTTCTAAAAGCGGCAACCGGGTTTCCTCCTCCGCCTCGCTGTATACCTGGAGGAACCCGGGGAAACGCAAGACCTGCCCGTTGGCTCGAAAGAGAAACTCGCCTGCGCCGATCTCCACCGTGGTAACTTCAAAAAGGGCCGGGGCCATTTGGCTCGCGAGAAAACGCTGCCAGATCAAACGGTAGAGGCGGTACTGGTCGGCGGTGAGATATTGCTTGATGGTTTCCGGTTCGCGTTCCACGGCGGTGGGTCGGATGGCCTCGTGCGCGTCCTGGGCCTGACCTTCTTTCTTGTATACCGGCGGAGTCGCCGGCAGATAGTCTTCCCCGAAGCGCTGGGAAAGGTAACGGCGTGCCTCTTCTTGGGCCAACGGTGAAACGCGTGGGGAATCGGTGCGCAGATAGGTAATCAGCCCGACCGGACCTGCCGCACCAAGGGTAATACCTTCGTAAAGCTGTTGCGCGATCGCCATCGTCCGTTTGGCAGTAAAATTGAGGCGTTTGGCTGCCTCCTGCTGAAGGGTGCTGGTAATAAAGGGAGGTGGTGCCTGGCGTTTTCTTTCCCGCCGGGTGACCGCGTGCACCGTGTAGGTGGCGCCGCGCAGCGCAGCAACGATTTCGTCCACCGCCTGCGCATTGCGAATGGTAAGCTGCTCGCCGGCCCTTTTTACCAACTTGGCGGCGAACTCCTCGCCCTGAGGGGTACGCAGGGTCGCGGTAAGGCTCCAGTACTCCTCGGGGACGAAGTTGCGAATCTCCTCTTCCCGGTCGCAGATGAGGCGGACGGCTACCGACTGCACCCGGCCGGCACTTAAGCCCCTTTTGACCTTTTGCCAGAGTAGCGGGCTAAGGTTGTAACCGACCAGGCGATCCAGCACGCGTCGTGCTTGCTGGGCGTCGACCAAGCGGTGATCAATGGGACGGGGTTGCCGTACCGCGGCGCTCACCGCCGGAGGGGTAATTTCGTGGAATTCAATGCGACAGGGCCTCTCCTCGTCTATTTCCAACAGTTTCTGCAGGTGCCAGGCAATAGCTTCACCCTCCCGGTCGGGATCGGAAGCAAGGAGAACCCGGCCGGACTTTCTGGCCGCTTCGCGCAGCTCACGCACAATTTCCCCTTTACCGCGGATGGTGATGTATTTGGGTTCAAAACCATTTTGTACGTCTACGCCAAACTGGCTGCGTGGCAGATCGCGGACATGACCCATAGAAGACTTAACCAGGTAGTTGCGGCCGAGAATCTTGCTCAACGTGCGGGCCTTGGCCGGCGACTCCACGATAACCAGCACTTTGGCCAAATTTCTCCCCCCTACCTCTCCCGGGCGATAAACTGTTTCCCGGGAAGCTGCTGTACCAGCCCTTTGAGCTCCAGTAGGGTCAGCACCTGGGCCAACTCGCTTATATTATATCCGCTCAGTTCGGCCAATTCTTCCAGTTGGACCGGCGTACCCCCGAGAAGTCCAAGAATGCGCCTTTCCCGCGGTTCCAGCTTTGCGGGGGAAACATGCTCCGCTGCCCGCGGAGGCGGGACCAGCCCGTATTCTTCCAGAATGTCTGCCGCGCTATCGACCAGCTTCGCTCCCTGTTTGATCAGGCTGTTGCTGCCCCGGCTGCACGGACTGGTCACCGGCCCCGGCACCGCAAAAACATCGCGTCCCTGCTCCAGTGCCAGGTCCGCCGTGATGAGCGCACCGCTTCTTTCCCCGGCCTCCACCACTACCACCCCTCTGGCCAGGCCGCTAATGATACGGTTGCGCGCAGGAAAGTTGCCCGCCCTGGGGCGCGTGCCCAGGGGGAATTCACTAAGCAAGAGACCGTGGGCCGCCACCGCGGCGTAAAGCCGGCCGTTTTCGGGCGGGTAAACCATATCGAGCCCGCAACCCAGTACACCGACGGTGAAGCCCCCGGCCTCCAGGGCGCCCAGGTGGGCTTCGGTATCGATGCCCCGCGCCAGGCCGCTCACTACTCCCATGCCGGCGGCGGTTACCGCTCGTGCCAACTCGCGGGCGACCCGCCGGCCGTAGGCGCTGGCCCGCCGCGTTCCCACGATAGCTAACAAAACCGCGTCTGGGGGAACGGGCCGACCGCGCGCGAAGAGCACTGGCGGCGGATCGGGTATCTCGCGGAGCAACTCCGGATAGCGTTCGTCCTCGACCGTCCAGATCTCAATCCCGGCACGCCTGGCGGCGCGGTATTCCTTCGCCGGATCGATACGCGCCCGCTGGCTGAGGAAGGCCTCCCGGACCTTATCTCCCCAACCCGGCAGGCCCTTTATCTCGTCTGCCCTAGCCCTCCAGGCCGCTTCCGGCGAGCCGAAATGTCCCACCAGGACACGCAAACGGCGCCCGCCAACACCCTCGATCTTGCTGAGGGCCAACCAATAAGCTTGCCTCGCCTCGTCATCGCTAGGTGCCGCTGCCATGCCCTCCTGCCATCACTCCTAACCCTTCTACCCCACCCGTGGCGTCCAAGCGCAACCTGCGCACCGCCCCTGCCGCCGGCCCCCGAGCTCTGCGGCACACCACGCCGCCCACCCGCCGCAAGCCTCTACATGTGCGCCCTCGGGGTCTTGCGCCTGCCAGCTACGAGAAACAGGACGAGATAAAGAAGAAATAGCTGGACACCCATCCCGGCAAAAGCCAGCAGGTATTGCTCCAACGTCATCGAGGTCCCTCCTCGCTCAGGCCCTTTTCCCCTTTGTCGCTTCCAGGATCTGCTTGCACGGACCGGCACCCGGGTGAGGTCACAGGCCGGGCCAGCAGGACTTATTCTTCAATGGGTACGCGATAACCCTTTTCCCTGATGTCTTTGGGTACCCTTACCTCAAGGACACCGTTCTTATAGGAAGCCTTGGCCTCGGTTGCCTTGACCGGTACCGGGAGGGAGACACGGCGGAAGAAGCTGCCGTAGCGGCGTTCCGCATGGTAGTAGTTTTCCGTGCGTGCTTCCTTTTCCTCGCGGTGTTGCCCCCGGATTATTACCTCTCCCTCACGCACCTCGACCTCTAGCTCCTTGGGGTCGACGCCCGGCAGGTCGGCACGTAATACCACTTCCCGATCCGTTTCATAAAGTTCAATGCTTGGCTGCCAGGCGGCGCCCTCGCGGCCTACGAAGGGCAGTTGCTGGATAACGCCGCTCACGATGCGGTCCACTTCCTCCCGCAAGCGACCGATTTCCCGCATCAGGTCGCCGAAGGGCTGCCGTTCCCACCGCATGGGATACATGGTTTTCCCTCCCCGCTCCTAAATTGTTTGGCCCGGCCTGTCTGCTTTACCCATTAGGGTATAGCAATCCTGCACGGCCGTCAAGCCTAATCAGGTCTGACGTATCCCCACTTGGTTGGGCGGTCTATGGCTCCCTCGTTAACGTGAGCCGTGCGGGCAGGAGTGAGGCTTGCGCAATTTCGGCTTGCCACGATGCTGAAAGTCTTTGTGCTGGGAGCCAAAGACCGCAAGGAACTAACCGGGAACAGACCAGTTATCAGGGAACCCCGGAGAAGGCGGGGCCGGCATAAACCACCCGGCCGCCGACCACGGTAAGGCACACTTCCAGCCCGTCGTCAAGTACGGCCAGATCGGCCAGGGCACCAGGAACAAGCCGACCCATTTCTCCCATCATCCCCAGAAGGCGCGCAGGATTCGCCGTCACCAGAGGCAACACCGCGGGGAGGTCTTGGTCCAGCCACCGGGTGAGGTTGAGCAGTGCCCGGTCCAGTGTGGTCACGCTTCCCGCAAGCGTTCCGTCGTCCAGGCGCGCCCCTCCTTCTTGTAGCGTAACCCTGCGGCCGCACCACGTGTACGTCCCCTTATCCCGGCCGCAGAGCGGCAGGGCGTCGCTGATCAGGACCGGGCACCCCCTCCGCGGTAGCCCCAAGGCAATCTTAAGCATCGCCGGATGGACATGGACCCCATCGGCGATCAGGCTGAAGCCGAGCACCGGCTCGGCCAGGGCGAGTCCCGCCAGCCCGGGTTCCCGCTGGTGCAGGGGCCGCATCGCATTAAAGAGGTGGGTGACATGGCTCAAGCCGGCCCGCAAGGCAGGCCTGGCCTGGGCGAAGGTGGCGCCGGTGTGGCCCGCGGCAACCACCACCTTTTGCTGGCGAAGAAAGCCGATTAGTTCCAAAGCGCCGGGCAGTTCCGGGGCCAGGGTGACCATTTTGACGCAGCCGGGTGCGATCGCCAGCAGGTCTGCCATTTCCTCCCGGTCGGGAGGCCGCAGCCAGGCGGAGGGTTGCGCGCCGGCGTAGGCGGGATTGAGGTAGGGGCCCTCTAGATGTACTCCCAAGAGCCGGGCTCCGCCGTCGCCCTCCTCCGACCAGGCCGCCGCGCGGCGGACCACTTCACGCAGTTCCTCCCGGGGAGCGCTCACCGTGGTGGCCAAAAAGGCGGTCGTGCCGTGCCGGGCATGAAAAAGACTGAGAGAAAGCAGGCTTGCGGCGGAGGCGTCCATTACATCGGCGCCGACCGCGCCGTGGAAGTGCAGATCGATGAAACCGGGTATGACCCAGCAGCCGTCGGCGCTGACCACCTTCTCCCCCGGATCCTTACCAAAAGCCCCGTAAGGACCGACTGCGACCAACCTCTCTCCCCGGATGACTACTTCTCCCGGCGCAATCACTCCGGCAGGAGTAACCACGCGCCCACCGGAGATACGCCACTGCCTTGCGGCGGACAACGCACTTTCCTCCATCAAGCCGGCATTTACCCAAGCGGAATCAAATCACCCACTGCCGCGCCAAGCAGTACCGC
>JACIYD010000349.1 GCA_014360105.1 Clostridia bacterium | reverse complement strand
TTCAATTAAAAAAGCATAAAAACAGTCAAGACCCGGCATTTGGAAACGGTGGGTACGGAAGAAGGCATGGTCTGAAGGTTAGGCCTACGAGGTAGATTCGTCAATCAGATCAGAAGGCTTACAGGTCAATGGCATTGCTACGGCGCGCATGCTGTCCGTATCAGAGCGGGTGTGGCCGGCGGCCCGAACGGGAGTTACAGAAGCGAAACGGGGATCAGCCTTCAAGGGGAAAGCGGAGGAAAAAGGTTGTGCCCTTGCCTACCTCACTGGCAACGTCGATGGAACCCCGATGGGCCCGCATTATTTCCCTGGCGATGGGGAGGCCCAAGCCCACGCCTCGCCCGGACTCGCCTTTCCCGCGATAATACCGTTCAAAAATGTAGGGCAGCTCTTCCCGGCTTATACCGGAACCGGTATCGGCAAAAGAGAGGACCATCTGCTCTCCGCTGACCCAGGCTTCTACCGTGATCCGGCCGCCCGGCGCCGTATGCGCCAGGGCGTTGTCCAGGAGATTATCTAAGACCCGCCGCACTTTATTCACGTCCATGCGCACTAAAGGCAAATCCTCGTTAAACTGACCCTTCAAGGTGATACCCGCCTTTTCCGCCTCGACACGGGCCGTTTCCAGCCAGTCCTCCAGGAACTCATGTACTGCCACGTCCTGGAAAAAGAGGTTCTCCCCCGCCTCAACCTGGGCCAATAGAACCAAGTCGTCAAACCGGCTTTGAAGGTCCAATGTCCTTTCCTTAATGACCTTAAGATAGCGCTCGAGGGCCCCTTCACGTGCGGCCAGCCCGTCTTCAATCGCTTCCAGGCAACATCTAATTGCCATCAGCGGGGTCCTGAGGTCGTGGGTAATATTGGCAAAAAGGCGGCGGCGTTCCTCCTGGTGCATTCTCAACTCTTGGTTGACTTTGTGCAGTAACTGGTTGGCGTAATGCAGTGCCGCCGTTCTCTCCGCCACCTTTTCCTCTAAAGTCCTGTTAATCGCCATTAGCTCCCGATTCAGTAGCGCTTCCTTTTCCTTTTCCTTCTGAAGCGCGGCGATCGTGTTATCCAATTCCTCGGCCATGGTGTTAAAGCAGCGTGCCAGCACGCCTAATTCGTCCCGCCCGCTCACGGGCACCCGGACCTGGGTATCGCCCCGGGTTACCGTCTGCAGAGCGGCGGCAATCTGCATGACCGGTCGCGTAACCGATGACGCGGTAACAAAGGTAATGCCCACTAACACAAACAGCCCGGCCAGCAGCCACCAGAACAGGCGCTGTATAAACAGGTCAATGATGTTGACCAGGCGCGACGAAGCAGCCGCGTCCGCCGCCGCAAAAAGACCTTTTTCGGGGATGACATATGCAAGACTCCAGCCACGGGTCCCAACGGGCGCATATAGGCAGTATTTCTTATCCCCGCCCAAATCGACACTCTGCATCCCGCTCTCGCCGCGCAGCATGGCGGCAATGACCTCCTTCATCGGTCCGCCTACGGCGCTGGCCAGTGGACGAGCATAAACATCAGGCCCCCACTCTAGGGCTAGGTCATTAACGGCCGGAGGCGGAAGCACGACGGGGCAGCCGCGCTTGTTCAGCAAAAAGGCATAGGCCCCCTGGAGCGGGAAATCGAGGCGCATCGCTCCCTGCACGTTCTCTAAGGTGACATCTGCGCCGATGACGCCCTTGAACTCGTTCTCCTGGATGACTACCGGGGCAACGCAACTGACCATCCAACCCCGGTCGGTCACGTCCAAGTAGGGATCGGTCCAGACTACGTCGCCGTCCGGGTTGTGCTGGGGGTCGGCACTATAATAAAAAGGGTAATCCTGCACCTTCATGTCTGCGGGTAGCTTACCGCGGGCAACCAGGTCATCATAGTTTAAAGGGGGACTGATTCTCGTCAAGTTATCTTTGGTAATCAGGTAGGTCGCGACAACGTTGGCGTTTTGCATCAGCAACTGGCCGAAAAACGGCTCAAGGTGTTTACTTAGCTCGATGTCCCGCCGGATTTCCGGGGTCAGTTTGTTCGCGCCGCTTAAGAATACGGTAGACCCCGCCTGCTCCTTGCCGGAGGCAGGGGTCCAGACGAATCCCTCTCTTGAGCCCTGCAGCGGCCTCTCCGGCAGTTCGTGGTACTTCCCGGGATCCAGGGCGGAGCGGGCCTGTAACTGTAACAGTCGTACTGCGTTTTCGATGCGTTGCAGCTCAATGTCCAGCAGGCGTGCCTGGCTGTGCAGGTCTTTCTCCTCCAACTGGAGAATGTGGCCTCTGACCTGCTTTTTGCTTTCCAGAATCGCCTCGTAGCCGGCCCGCTTGATCGTGTAGGTCGACCAGATTCCGATCAAGATTGCCGGGGCGAGGGAGACAAACAGCATACAGACGAAGACCCGCCAGTAAAAACTCTCCCTAAGCCGCCTGGATGGACGGAGGTATTGCATTTTATGCCTCCCTGCTTGGTCAGGTTTCGGTTAGGTGTAATATTCT
>JACIYD010000348.1 GCA_014360105.1 Clostridia bacterium | reverse complement strand
CCCCGTGCGGCGCGTGCCGGCAGGCCCTGGCCGAGTTCGGTCCCAACCTGACGGTGATTACCCAAATAAAAGAAGGCGGCGATTTTCTCGTTTTCTCCCTGGCCGAACTGCTTCCCGTGCCCTTTCGTTTGTAGCCCGTGCCGAGTTGGCGGTATGAAGAACAATCTTTGCGGCTACGCTAGCGATGGGGTTAACTTCTGGGGAAAGGGTGGCACTGGTGAATTGCCTGGAAACCGCGTGGAGGTTGTTTGCCGCTACGGGCCAGGTCAACTTCTACCTGCTCTACAAGGAACTGGAGAAAGAGGGCGGTGGCGGTGAGGTGGCCGGGGTGGATTACCAGGACGAGGCGTGGGACGGGGAATGAGACTTTACAAAACGACGGCCATTGTCCTGCAAAGCGTTCCCTACCGTGAGGCGGACGTGCTACTCACATTGTACGCGCCGGCCCGCGGCAAGATCCGGGCCCTGGCCAAAGGCGTGCGGCGCCCCAAGAGCCGCCTGCGCGGTGGCGTGCAACCCCTCACCCAGAGCTCTTTCGTTCTTTACGCCGGCCGCACGCTGGACACGGTAACCCAGTGCCAACCGGAAGCCACTTTTCCCCGTATCCACGCCGAACTGGAACGTTGGGCCTATGCCAATTATCTGGCGGAACTGCTTCTTGCTTGTATCGGGGGAAGTGAGGAAAGCCCGGCACTTTTCGCCCTGCTCCTTGCAGCGCTGCATCTTCTGGAAGACGAAGAGCCGGCGCTGGTTGCCCGCTTTTTTGCAGCCCGCCTCCTTGTGCTCCTCGGCTACGGGCCGGAACTCTCGCGCTGTGCCGCCTGTGGCCGCGCCGTTACGGGCGATGTCTTGACGGTAGGCGCCGAGGGCCTTCTCTGTCAGGAGTGCGCAACCGCGCAGACGGGGGGCGGGCGGCTCAGCCGGCGCAGTCTGGCGGCCCTGGAGTATCTGATGCGGGCGCGGCCGGCCACCTTGGGGCGGGTACGCCTGGGCGAGGCGGTATTGGAGGAGCTGGAGACGGTCCTCGATTTCTGGCTGGGCCGGCACCTGGAACGGCCTTTGAAGTCGGTGGCGTTCTTGCACGGGCTGAAACGGTAGGAGGTGAGAGTAGAGCATGGAGGAACTGGAAAAGATCGAAGTGCTGCGCGAGCGGCTCGGCGCTAGCTACCGCGAGGCCAAGGAGGCGCTGGAGGCGAGCAACGGTGACGTAGTGGCCGCCCTGGTGGCACTGGAAGAGAAAAAGGCACGCCTTTCCTGCCGCCTTGAGGAACGCGGCCGGGAAGTGCTGGAACGGGCCCGGGGTTGGCTGGCGCGCGGCAACCTGACGCGGGTCAAGTTGAAAAAGGGAGACGAAACCGTCCTTGAGTTTCCAGCTACCGTCGGCGTGGCCGGCGTGGCGGCCATGCTCCTCAGCGCCCCGCTCGCAGTCGCGGGCGCCCTAGGCGCGGTCGCGGCCCTGGCGAACAACTATCGGCTGGAGGTCGAGCGGCCGCCTAAAGAGGACTGAGGGACGGCAGCTTCAGACGGTCAAGGGGTCTGCCGCAAGGGAGACCCCTTTATTCTTTCGGGGCTGACTTTAAGCATCGCGGCGAGCCGGACTTTTCGCGCAAGCGACAGCGCAAGCCTACCTACGCCTAAGCCCCAGGAAGTGGAATTTTGGACTAGTATGCCGCAGGCGCCGTTTCGCGGCCGCAAGCCGTCGCCCGTACGGCTGCCCAGGCGGCCGCGGCCGCCGCTTGACCGGCCGGAGCGCCGGTGGTACGATAGCGCCGTGGAGGGTCGCGACATGTACTTTCAAGAGCTCATCACCGCCTTAACCGATTACTGGCGCAAGCAGGGCTGCGTCATCCAGCAGCCCTATGATCTGGAGAAGGGCGCAGGCACGATGCACCCGGCCACTTTCTTGCGCGTGCTGGGTCCGGAGCCCTGGCGCGTGGCCTACGTCGAGCCCTCGCGCCGCCCTACCGACGGCCGCTACGGCGAGAACCCCAACCGGCTGCAGCACTACTACCAGTATCAGGTCATCCTCAAGCCCTCGCCGGACGACGTGCAGGAGATCTATCTGGCGAGCCTGGCGGAACTGGGGCTGGATCTTGCGGCGCACGACGTCCGCTTTGTCGAGGACAACTGGGAATCGCCCACGCTTGGCGCCTGGGGGCTGGGCTGGGAGGTCTGGCTGGACGGGATGGAGATCACCCAGTTTACCTACTTCCAGCAGTGCGGCGGTTTCGACTGCCAGCCGGTCGCCGCGGAAATCACCTACGGGCTGGAGCGTCTGGCCATGTACCTTCAGGGCAAGGACAGCGTCTTTGCCATCGAGTGGGCGCCCGGCGTCACCTACGGCGACGTGCATCACCAGGCCGAGGTCGACTACTCCTATTACAATTTCCAGGAGGCGGACGTCTCCCTCCTGCTGCGCCTTTTTGAGCTCTACGAGCAAGAGGCGCGCCGCGTGGTGGCGCGGGGCCTGGTACAG
>JACIYD010000347.1 GCA_014360105.1 Clostridia bacterium | reverse complement strand
GAAGAACCCCGTGATCATCACCGATGCCGGCCTGGGTCGGGAAGAAGTGGCCCTGCTCGCCGATCTCGCCTTGCTTTGCGGCAATAGCGGTCGGCCCGGCAGCGGGCTGTTGGTCCTCCAGCCCCACGCCAACGGCGCCGGTCAGCGGCTGGCCGGGGTGGCGCCCCACCTCCTCACCGGCGCCCGTCCGGTCACGGACGCGGCCGCGCGGCAGAAGCACGCCGGCCTCTGGGGTAAGGAGTTGCCGGAAGGCCGGAATACCTCTCTGCCGGAGACGGTCGACGGCCTGGTAGTGCTGGCCGGAGGCGAGGAACTGGAGTTAGGGTCCCTCTTCCCCAAGCAACCGTTTACCGTTCTCCTCACCCCGGTTCTGACAAACGGCCTGACCAAGGCCAACATCATCCTGCCCGGTGCCGGCTTTGCCGAGACTGCCGGTACCTTTGTCAACGCCGAGGGTCGGTGGCAGGAACTGCGCCCGGCATTGGTAGCGCCAGGAGGGAAGCAGAACTGGGAGATCATCGCCGCTCTCCTGGGCGCCTTGGGCCAGCCCCAGTCTTACGCCGGACCAGAAGCCGTGCGGGCGGAAATACTGGCCCTAATGGAGGAAGAAGAGGTAGGCCTTTCCTTGGCCCAAAAATAGCCTAAAAGGGCCAAGGGGAGGCCTGCTCCCCTGACGAACCTTGTACTTGTGTTCACTAGTGCGTACTTTTCTGGCAAGGGGAGGGGAGAAAGGTGCCGGCCATCTCCATTTTGATCGCCGAAGACCACGCGGTGGTACGGGAAAGCATCCACAAGCTGCTGGAGGAAGAGGAAGACCTGGTCGTTATCGGCGAAGCCGCCAACGGCGAGGAGGTCCTCCGCCTGGCCGCCGAACTCCGGCCTGATGTGGTCCTGATGGATGTGAGCATGCCCAAACTGAACGGCATCGAGGCCACCCGGAGGCTGCGGCAGATCTGCCCGGAGACCGCCGTTTTGGTCTTAAGCGCTTATGATTACGACCAATACGTTTTCGCTCTGCTGCAGGCCGGCGCGGCGGGCTACCTCCTCAAGGACGTCAATGCCCGCGAACTGATCGACGCCATTCGGGCGGTCCACCGGGGCGAGCCCGTGCTTCACCCGGCGGTGGTGCGCAAGGTGGTCCAGCGCTGTGGGGGCACGGTGAACAAAACGGAGCAGTTGCCGGAACCCCTTACCGAGCGCGAGATCGAGGTCTTGCGCCTGGCGGCGCAGGGCTTGCGCAACAAAGAGATCGCCCAGAAACTCTATGTAAGCGTACGTACCGTCGAAACTCATTTCGGCAACATCTTTAGCAAGCTTGGCGTCAATTCACGCACCGAGGCCATCCTGGTCGGCCTGCAGCAGGGCTGGCTGTGCCTGGAGAACGGGGCGGAGGTGCAGCATGAGTGCAGCGTCGTTTAGTCTGGTCTTGGCCCTGGCGGCATTGGCCATCACGGTCCTCCTAGCCTGGTGGCAGGCCCGCAGGCGAGAAGAGTACTGGCACCACCTCCTACGCGACCTGCAAGCAACATGGCAGAAAAAGCTACGCCAACGCCTGCGGTTCAGCCTGGCCCTCGAACGCCAGCTGGCCCTTTTGCGTACCCTGGCCACCCGGATGACACTGACCTCTCGCCTGGAAGAGACCCTTGAGGTCGTGATGGAGATGTTGCATGGCGCACTGCGCCTGGACGCCGTGCTCATCTTCGGCACAAACGGCCAGGAAGATGCACTCAGCCTGATCGCTGCCAGAGGATTGAACGCGGCGGAAAGAGAACGCTGGCAACAGGTAAGGGTTGAAGGGCGTACGATTACCCCGCTGGGAAAAGATGGGGCCGGAGCAGCGGAAGACGGGTCCGACGTGGTGCGGCTTGCCGTACCGCTGGTGGCAAGGGGCCGTACCATCGGCCTCCTGGCGGTTGGGATCCGGACGCCTCGGGAACTAACGCCGGAAGAAGTTAGCCTGCTGGAGACGGTAGCCGACTACCTGGCCATGGCCATGGAAAACTCGCACCTTTACCAGAACCTGCGCCGCTATGTCCAGCAAATCACCATGGCCCAGGAGAATGAACGCCGCCGCATTGCCCGGGAACTGCACGACAGCACCCTTCAGTCCCTGATCGCCGTACTGCACCATCTGGAGAGTTTCTTGCGCGAACGCCGGGACCTCTCCATGAACGACTCCCGCTTCCTCTGGAGCCTGGGTGAGCAGATCAAGGAAACCATTCAGGAAGTGCGGTATTTTAGCCATCACTTGCGCCCGGCGATTCTTGACGATCTGGGCCTCTTACCTGCGGTCGACTGGCTCCTCACCGAGATCGAACGGGAGTACGGTCTCACAACCAAAATGGTAGTCTCCGGCGAGCCGCGGCGCTTTCTCCCGGAAGCGGAGCTGAGCCTCTTCCGCATAATCCAGGAAGCTCTGCGCAATGTGGTCTGGCACGCCGAGGCAAGCGAGGTTGAGGTGTCCTTGCACTTCAACAACCA
>JACIYD010000346.1 GCA_014360105.1 Clostridia bacterium | reverse complement strand
GCAAAGCTCGGCCGCCTCCACCGCGTTGTCCACCAGGTTGCCAATAAGGCGGTTCAGGTCCTTTAAGGCAAGCACGCCGCGGAACTGCGGGTCCACGCGTAGCGTGAAGCGCACGCCCTTGGCCTCGGCCTCGCCCATTTTTGCCTGGAGCAGGGCGATCATCTCCGGCTCGCCCAGTTGCAACATCTGGCTCGTCTGCTTGACCTCGCCGTAGACCGCCTCTATGTAGCGCAGCGCCTCGGCCACGCTTCCCGCCTTGATTAAACCGTACAGGGCCTGAACGTGGTTGACGAAGTCGTGCCGCTGTGCCCGCATGGCGCGCAGCAACTCGCCGAAATTGGCCATCTGCGCCGCCTGGGCGCGCACCTCCGCCTCCTGGCCCGCCGCGCGCACCAGGTTCTTGACGAGAAACAGGGCATAGGCAATACTCCCGGCGACGAAGACCGCCTGCCCGGCGCGCCAGTGCGAGGGGCTGAAACTAGGAAAGACACCTTCCATGTACTGGACCGTGTTGGCCACGGTCAGCACCAGACCCTGGACAAGCAGGAGACAGACAAGCCAGAAGTACACCTGCCCCTTCACCGCTTTCGCCTTCCCTCCGCCCGGCCCCGCCCGCCCTAGAAAGGCAGGCCTTCATCCTCCTCCCGGCCCGCCTGCACCAGGCTCCAGCGGTAGCGCCAGCAGCACCAGGCCAGGATACCCAGGCTGGCCATATGCGGCCAGGGAACGAGGATGCGCAACCAGGTGCTACTCATCACCTGCGCCATGGAGAGACCGGTAAGGCCGGTGATGACGGGAATGGCGATACCCTCAACCAGGGCAAGGAGCGTCACCCCGAGCAGCACCGCCAGGACTGCCCTGCGCCAGGTTATTCGGAGGATCAACCAGACAAGCACCACGGTGACGGCAACGAAAATGAGCGTGTGTACCCCGAAAGGAAAGGGCAGGGCGCGTATGAAGTAAGAGGCGGTGGCACTGAGGACCGCCACCGGTACCAGTCTTGCCAGCGGGGGCCGGTAACCCACGAGCAAGAGGCCCAAGGCGATCACGATGAATTCTTCGGGCATCGATTGTAAAAAGAGCGCCAGTAAGGGCATTCTGTCCAACTTTTTCCACTCCTTATATACGCCGTGCCCGCCCGGATTCCTGCCGGCGGTGCGCAAGATGTCGGGTTGTCCGCCTGAACTGCCGTTTTCCATGCCTGAAATGCAAAAGGGTGCCGGCCTCTAAATCAATTCGCCTCTTAGCAGATTATTCCTGCTTATTCTAAGGGAAACGCGGCAACATTTCCACCGGGATAAAAGACGCCAGCAACACGAGGGAGAGAAAGGCAAAGCACGCGACAAAAATGAACGGCAGGACCATTACTCCCAGGGCCCGCCCCACGGAAAGGCCGTGCACTTCCCTGACCGCGAAGTATTGCAGGAGCAAAACCCAACCGGAAGCAGCAAGGAGAAAAACCGTCCACCCGGCGCCCCAACCCAGAAGGCGGCAGACACCGCCGGCGGTCTGGCCGGCCAGCAGCGGCAACTGGGTAAAGCCAAGGCCCAGAAAGAAGGCCCTTCCCCCGCCCCGACCCCCGAGAAGCTGGGCAAGCAGGTGCCAAACGGCGGCCGTGAGAAACCAGAGGGCGAAGGCCGCCGGCAGTCCGAGAAAAAGCTGGACCCGGCCCAGAACGCCCGGGTCCGTTAGGAAACGGGGGAGCGCGGCCTCCGGCCAATCCGGCCCGGTGGCCAGGTCCAGGCCCTGCCCCAAAAGGTACACACCAGCAAAAACCGCGACCGACCACCACCAGGGCGTACCCTGTTTCACCTTTGCCAGGGCGGCCTGCGGCCGGACAAAGAAAAGATAGATCAGGGCAAGGAACTCATCCACCGCCCTCGCCCCCCGGCGGCAGGAGCGCCGGCGCCACCAACCATAGCCCGGGCTTCAGCCGTGGCGTCTGGGCAGGGCGGCCCGCACTCATACTCGACCAAAACCACTGCCAGAGGCCCGGCCGGACGAGCGAGCGCACCGGTGCCTCCGGGGGCAGGCCCGCCAGTTCGCGCGCACGGCGCACTGCCGTTTCGTAATCGCCCAGTTCGTCAACCAACCCGACCTCCAGGGCCTGCCGGCCCGTGAAAAGGGAACCGTCGGCCAGGGCCGCCACCTTCTCCGGGGGCAGCCGCCGGCCTTCGGCCACGACCTGGACGAACTGGGCGTAAATGTCGTCAACCATTCTTTGAAAGAGGCGCCTTTCTTCCGGCGTCAACGGCCGTAAACCCGCACCCATATCCTTGTGCGGCCCGCTCTTGATTACTTCGACGCTGATTCCCAGTTTCTCGTAGAGTTGCCGCACGTTCGTTACTTGCATGATCACGCCGATGCTCCCCGTGAGCGTGCCCGGCGCCGCCACCACGCGGTCGGCCTGGGCGGCCACCCAGTAAGCCCCCGAGGCGGCTACGTCTCCCAGGGAGGCAACCACCACTTTCCCCTCCCCCCTCA
>JACIYD010000345.1 GCA_014360105.1 Clostridia bacterium | reverse complement strand
ATACTCGGTAAGAGTTCCACACCCACCACTGGTATGAGGGCAAAACTGCCCACGATGGCAATCACCGCCCAGGTGATTACCCGCTTCCGGTGAGACAGGGCCCAGGCGAGAAGCTCGAGGTAGCGCCGTTCCACGCCGGCCAGCAGCAGGGCAAACTTGGCCAGCAGGCGGTCCGCGGCAAATAAAAGCCCGGTCTTGCGGTTCCCTGACTCGCCCTCCGGCTCCTGCCCGCCGGCCGCCCCGGCCGGACCGGCGCCAGCCGCGGCAACCGCCGGGACCGACGGCCCCATGGCCGCGACCCGCAGGAGGCGGGCGGCCAGCATAGGCACCACCGTTAACGCTACCAGGAGGGAGGCTAGAAGGGCAAAAGAAACGGTTAGGGCCAGCGGGGTAAACAGTTCGTGAGCAATGCCCTCGGTAAAGATGATGGGGAGAAAGACTACGATGTTGGTAAGGATGGAGGCAATCACCGCGTTGCCCACTTCTGCTGTGCCGAAAACCGCTGCCTCCTCGGGCGGCTTCCCCTCTTCGTGGTGGCGGAAGATGTTTTCCAGGACGACGATGCCCCCGTCGACCATCATCCCCACGCCCAAAGCGAGGCCGCCCAGGGTCATCACGTTCAGGTTCAGCCCGCCAAAGCGCATCATGACAAAGGTGCCGATGATGGAAACCGGCATGGCCAGGGCCAAAACCAGGGTGGAGCGAAAGCTACGCAGGAAGAAGAAGAGGACCAGCATGGCAAGAATAGCGCCGACTACCAGGTCGCGTCCTATATTTGCCATGGCCATCTCAATGTAGCGGCCCTGGTCAAAGACGGTATAAAGCTCCAATCCGGGCGGCAATTCGTCCTGCAAGTCGCGCAGGGCTGCCCGGACCCCCCGAGCCACGGCCACGGTGTTGGCGTCGCTGCGCTTGTTTACCACCAGGGCCACGCTGGGACGACCGTTCACCCGGCTCGCCTGCTCCACATCGGCCGAGGCATCACGGATCACCGCCACGTCCCCCAGCCGCACCGTGCCCCCTTGGGGCTTCGGGATGGCCACGGCCGCCACCTGCTGCGGGACGGAAAACTCGCCCGTAACGCGCAAAAGGTACTCCCTTTCGCCGGCGGGCACGTAACCGCCGGAAAGGCTTAAATTGGCCGCCTGCAAGGCTTGCACTACTTGCGGTAGCGCCAGGCCGTTAGCCGCCAGCGCGGCAGGGTCCGGCAGCACCAGGATTTCGCGGGAAAGCCCGCCGAAGACATCGGCCGAGGCCACCCCTTCCACCCGCTCCAAGCGGTTCTTGATGGTGTCCTCGGCCACCGCTTTGAGCTGGGTCAGGTCGAGATTGCCGCTCACCGCGACTTGCGCCACCGGCATGAGGGTGGGGTCCATCTTCAGTACCTGCGGCTCGTCGGCCCCCTCGGGCAGCAACCCCTTAATCAGATCCACTTTTTCCCGCATGTCCAGGGCGGCAAAATCCAGGTTGGTACCCCAGGCCAACTCCAGGATAATCACGGAGAGACCGCTGGCAGAAACAGAGCGCAGGCTCTTTACCCCGTTGACCGTACCGAGGGCCTCCTCCAGTGGCCGGGTAACCAGCTTTTCCACTTCTTCCGGTCCCGCCCCCCGGTAGCTCGTCATCACCAGGGCTACGGGGATTTGTAGTTGGGGGAAAAGGTCGAGCTTGAGGCCTGTTAAGGAAACGCCCCCCAGCAGCAGGAGCGTAACGACAACCATGAAAACGGCTATCGGGCGGCTGACCACGGCGCGGAGAAAATTCAAGGCTTCTCACCACCGGACGCTACCACCCGCACCGCGTCGCCGCCGTGCAGGAATTCCTGGCCGCGCACGACCACCTGCTCGCCCTCCTGCACCCCACTTTGCAGTGCCGCCTGACCCCCACTGGTGGCTTCCACCTGTACCGCCCGTTCTACTGCTTTCCCGCCTTCCACCACAAAGACTACGGTGCCGTGGCCCCGGTCGATCACGGCCGCCGCAGGGACCAGAAGCCTCTGGCTCAACTTCTCCAGGGATAAGCGCACCTTGGCCGCCATCCCGGACTTGAGCACCCCGGCGGGATTGGCCACCTCCACCTTCAGCCGGTAGCCGCCGCTGCGCGGCTCGATCCCCGGGCTCACCGCCGCCACCCGCCCCCTAAAGGGACGATCGCCGAGCGCCGGCACCAGCACTTGCGCCTCCTGTCCCTCTTTAAGGAAATTGATCTCCCTCTCCCCGGCCGTTACCTCGATCACCGCCGGGTCAGGTTGCACCAGGGTGAGAAGGGGCGTACCCGGCACCGCCGTGTCGCCGGGGTCCACGTACCGGGCCGTGACGACGCCGTCGATAGGGGCGGTGAGGGTGAAGTTGCGCAGTTGGGCGCGTACCGCAGCAGCCGTCGCCTGAGCCTGTTTGAGCTGGGCCCTGGCCTGGCGGATTTGCTCGGGTCGGGGTTTGGCCGCCTCGAGGCTCCCGCGCGCGACTTCAAGCTCCGCCCTGGCGGTTTCGTAGCGCGCCT
>JACIYD010000344.1 GCA_014360105.1 Clostridia bacterium | reverse complement strand
GGCCAATTAACCCGGGAGATCATCGCCGCCTACCCCAGGCCCGGCCGGCAAAAAAAGCAAGAACTACCCAAAACGACCCCGGTCTATTATGTGTAGATAATCATTTTGTCCTGCCTTGAATCAGGCCCTTCCGTCGCAGATTAAAGAATCTGCGAATACCCTGAATGCCAGGATAATCTGCAAAACTTTTCTCACTTTATTCTAGACAGGGAGAGATGGTCGGTCCGTCAGTCAGTCATCATGTGCTGGGCCAGATATTTCCTTTTCTCCGGCAGAGGCGGTTGCTAGAATATTTGCCAGGGATGCATGCAAAGGAGCGATAAGCATGCAGCAAATATTCCATACCCCCGCCTCGCCGGAAGAGTACTGGCAGCTGGGCAAGGAATTCGCTTTTCCCGATCCGCCAAGGTTTTGCCCCTTCTGCCGGACCAGCCTGCCCCTAAGGAAGCACGGCTTTTACCGGCGAAACGCGCTTTCCGGCCGCGGAACAAGGCGCATCCTCATCCGCCGCTATCGCTGCTGTTTTTGCGGCCGCACCGTTTCCTTTTTGCCTTCCTTTTGCCTGCCCTATTTCCAGATAACCCCGCCCATCCCTAACTACTCTTTTCCAGTTTGATGCCCCTTTTGCCAAGATAAGCTGTTAGAGCCGCCTCATCCGGGAAGTGTTTCTCCACTAGGGCCAGGTGTTCCTCTAGGAGGCCGGGGCTGTAGCCGGTGATCCTGAGCATGGCTGATACGGGGACGTGGTAGTATTTCAGGAGCAATACCCGGTCGAACTGGCGCAGGTAGTTGTCTACGGCTTCCGGGGTGTGGTAAATGCGCCGGGCGATCTCCTGAGTGGTCATGCCGTCCAGGGCCATTTCCACCACGATGGCTTTATGGGTGAGGGTGCGGCCCATGTCCAGCACCGTTCCCGCCGTGGGCAACAGGATGCCGAAGCGTTCGTGGTAGGCCTCCAGGAGGCTTCGGATCAGGCTGGGGGAAATGCCCAGGATCCATTCCAGATCCAGGGTGGTTAAGACCCCGTCCTGGCGCCAGGCTTCGGCGGTCAGCCTTTCGATCTGGCGGACCTTCAGTTTTTTCAGGTCGACGGTACTTTTTAGGGGCCATTCTGTTTCCTCCGGCGTCAGGAGGGTGAGGATCACGGGCACAAACAGCCTGGGATCGGTGCGCCTGGATTTCCTGGTGCCGTGGGCCAGCCATACCAGTTGTCCCGGCTCAACTTCATTTACGGTGGGGCAGCACCAGGCGTAAATCCTGGCCGCGGTGGTAACCATTGCTTCGGCCTGGGCGGGTCTGGCGCCCCATTTTTCCACCAGGGCCTCAATGGCCGGCTTTAATACCCCGGAAGGAATTTCGCCGCCCACCTCTTGGCGGCGGGCCAATGTCTTGAGCCTGTTGGCATCTAAAGGGTTTTCCGGCAGGATATCCTCCTTTTTGCCCCCGCGCTTTAAGGGGAGCTCTGCCTGGCTGACCAGACGCCACAGATCCTCCAGGCTGGCCCCGGGATTGGCTTCCTTTAGCTTGGCGTATTGCTCCATTTCCTGTTCCCGGCGCGCGGCCTTGGGGGAAACACCCTGGGCCAGGTGTTCCACGACTTGCCGGCTCAAAAACGGGATCACTATTTTGCGGCCTTCCTGCTCAAGCAGCATTTCTCCCGGCGCCAGGCGCCTGGTGCCCTGGGTTTGTTCCCAGGCCTGGATGGCCTGGCTGGCAAGGCTGGCTGCGGCTTCGGCCAGCCTTGAGGCCGGGGCCAGTTCAAAGCTGGTCCTGATGTGAGCAGTTTGTACCGGCAGTACATCCCTGGCAAGAAGGGTGGCATAGCGGTTGGCGACACCCTTCTTGGCTTGCAAAAGCTTCAATCCCCCTTCGGTTTGTTTTTTTAACCGGGTGCGCCTCGGCCAGGCGGCGGATCTTCGCCATGGTAAATGCGTAGTCCGGGCCGGAGAACTCCCGGTAGAGCTTGACGTGTTTTTCCACCAGTCTCCTTGAGCATCCCAGGGCCTGGCGGATGGCGGGCACGGGCAGGCCTCTTTCCACCAGGTAGACTACCCGGGCAAAATCTAAAAGGTAGTTCTCCACGGCCTCGTAGCTGTGACCGGTGCGCCGGACGATCTCGGTCTCGGTGTAGCCGTCCATATACAACCGGATAATCTTCTCGGCGTGGCTTAAGGCCGGGCCCATGTCGGCCACCAGGCCCCGCGTGGGGACGACCACCTCCGGGTGCCCTTTGAGGAGGTCCTGAACGGCCCTGGTAGAGATGCCTAGCAGTAACGCCAGGTCTGGCTGGCTTAAAGCTGCTCCCTGGGCCCTGGCCTGGGTGGCCAGACGCATAAGTCTGGCCCAGGCTAACCGGCCGATGTTGTCGCGGTTGGCCAGTTCAAAGTCCTCCGGGGCAAGCCAGTCCAGGACCACGGCCTTTAGATGGCAGTCGGCCAACCTCTTGCCGGCCGGTTCCCGGTCGCTCACCCCATGGTAGATAATGGCCCCCCAGCCTCGCT
>JACIYD010000343.1 GCA_014360105.1 Clostridia bacterium | reverse complement strand
GTTGGTTCTCTTGCCTACGTCTTTTGAGATGGCGGCACGAGGGGGAAACGCGAACACGGGAAGTTAAAGAAGCGGAAATACGGGTACTTGGGCGAAGAGCGGGGGTTGGTCTATCGGTGTGGCCGAGGTGGTTACCGCTTCGGCGCGCGAGGTGCGCGCCATCAAGACGGCCGGTGGCCGGTGCCGCTGTGTTGTTCGGGATCCTGTTGGTGCTGTTGTGTGTCGGCCCGGTGGGGACCCGTACAAACAGCGCCTGGGCTACCAGGGATAACGCTACGCCCCGGGTAGAGCTGACGGCGGAGGTGGGCTGGCAGGGCAAGGGCGCGGTGGGCGGGACGGTGCCGGCCGTGGTCCGGCTGAAGAATCCCGGCCCGGCGGACCTCACAGGCGTGGTGGAAGTGGTCAACTATAATAAGGTGGTTCCGCCGGCGCCGCCCGGTACACCACCCGGCCAGGCCGCCGGGGTGTCACCGCTCTTCTTTCCCACCGCCTCCTTTGGCGAGCAGGTGAGCCTGCCTGCCGGCAGTGAAAAGCAGGTGACCCTCTGGTTCCCCCTCACGTCGCCGGAGCGCATGCTTTTCCGCTTCCGCAGCGGCGAGGCGGTGTTGGGAAGTACCGTGGTCAGCCTGCAACTGCCCGGCACCACGGGCCCACTGCCGCAGGCGGTAGGCGTGCTGGGGCAGGTTCCTCCCGTTTTGGAGCGGTTGAGACTGGTGATGCCGGACGGCGTGCCGCGCGCTCCGCTCATTCTGCCTTTGACGGCGCGCCTTTTGCCGGAAACAGGCGACGAGTTGGACGCCTGTCGCACGCTGCTGGTGACCGACTTTGACGGCAACAGCCTCACGGCCAAACAAAGACAGGCCCTGGCCGGCTGGCTGCGCCAGGGCGGCCGGCTGATCGTCGGCGGGGGCGCCCATGCCACGCAGGCGCTCGCCGTGCTGCCGGAAGGCGAGCGGCCCGTCGCCGTAACCGGGACCCGGCCACAAGCCGACTGGCGGGCGGCCGCCCGCTGGTTGGGTGTGACGCTGGAGGATGCTCCGGCCACCCTTGTGGCCGTACTTCGGGGCGAAGACGTGCTTCCCTTCGGGCCCGAAGCCGCGCCTCTTGGCCTGGAGGCCGCCGTGGGCAACGGGCGCCTGCTGATGCTCGCCTTCGACCCCTTGCGCGAGCCCTGGCGCTCGGGCACACTGGGCCAGGCTTTCTGGAAGAAGGTCCTGGGCTCCGAAACCCCTGACCCTGACAAAGTAAGCTTTGTCGCCCCACCGCCGGCGGCCCGGCTCGGCACTCTGGTGCCCCTTACGCAGAGCCTACCGGAAAACGCCTTCCCGCCCTGGCCGGCGGTCACCGTCTACTTGCTCGTGTTTACCGCCCTCGCCGGCCCGCTGACCTTTTTCCTGCTGCGCCGCTACCACCGGCCGGAGCTTGCCTGGGTGGTGGTACCGCTCTTGGCCCTAGGTTTTGCCGGCGCCGCCTACGGCTACATGCGCTGGAGCGGCGGCCGGGTGATCATTAACGGCGTCCAGGTGGCCGCCATCACGCCGGAGGGTGAGGTGGACGGTTATACCGCGTTGGGCTTTTTTGCCCCCACCGCCCGCGTCTTTGAGGCGAAGCTGGCCGACCCCGGCGGCCCGGTGCGCGTCTTTTGCCCGGAGGCGCCGGCGGACGATGAGCCCCATTATTCCCTGGTTCGGGGCCGCGACTTGACCGTGCGCTTCGGCCGCAGTTCCCAGTGGCAGGTGCGCGCGCTGGCCTTCCGCCAGGATTTTGGCCGGGCCGCGGCCGGCCTTGAGGCGGCACTGAAGGTGGAAGGAACGGCCCTTACCGGCACCGTCAGAAACGGGACGAAGCTCCCGCTCGACCACGTGACTCTGATGCTCGGCGACCAATACTACGTCGTTCCGGAGCTGGCGCCGGGGCGGGAGGTGCCCGTGAGGCTGGAGATCCCCGCGCCGCCTACGACCTTCAATCCCCAGGGGATACCTTACCCGCCTTACCCGGCGAGCTGGCGCATCTTTCTGCAGAGCGGTGGTTCTTCGGTCACGCCCGCCCCGGGATCGGTTGGGAGTAGTGTCTTGGTCCGGCGGACGGCTGTGGCACCGCGGATGGTAAGCAAGGTGGTCACGGTATCGGTGGGGGTACCGCAACCGGCCCTCCCCGCGGACTACCAGCCGCCGCGCCGCCTTACCCCGGACGAGCAGCGGCGCGCCATGTTCCTGGAGGGTTGGCCAGGCTATCAGGTCCACGGGGCTTTCGGACCTTCCACGCAGCAGGGTCCGGGCCTGACCCTGGTGGCCTGGAGCACCACCCCCCTGGCCCCGGTAGTGGTACCAGGCACTCCCGGCCGCCAATATTATCTGACCATGCTGGTGCAGCAGCCAAGGCTTAGCCTACCACCCGGCAAGTTTACCCTGCCGGCCGGGCTGGTGCAGCCAGTCGTCGCGGAAAGCCAGTTGAGGCAAACGACTGGCTATCATAACCTGATGGGCATTCTCGATGGCCATCTGA
>JACIYD010000342.1 GCA_014360105.1 Clostridia bacterium | reverse complement strand
GCAACATAGTGGGTAACCAGCCAATGCCGTGACCCAGAAACTAGGATTTTGGAGGAACGCTAGGCCATGTATACCCTTGACGAAGCCCTTCAACTCGAGCGTGCGGCCATCAATAAATTATACCGGGAGCACGTTAATCCTGGGTTGGCAACGGTTCTGGGCCTTTTGGATTTCGATAAACGCTTTGTGCGTGCCCAAGGTGCCTATCTTTGGGATGCAGAGGGAAACCGCTACCTCGACTTCCTGGGTGCCTATGGCGCCCTTAACCTCGGCCATAACCCGCCTTCGGTACTGGCCGCCCTGGAAAAGGTCAAAGAGCGGCCGAACCTGGTGCAGGCTTCGCTCAATCCTCTGGCCGCCGCGCTGGCCCACAACCTCAGCGCCGTGGCGCCGGGTGAGCTGCGTCACTGCTTTTTCTGCAACAGCGGCGCCGAGGCGGTGGAAGGAGCACTGAAACTGGCACGGGCGGCGACCAGCAGGGCAGAGATTATCTACTGCGGCGGGTCCTTCCACGGCAAGACCCTGGGCGCCCTTTCCGTAACAGGGCGGAGCAAGTACCAGAAGCCCTTTGAACCGCTGCTGCCGGGTTGCCGGGCCGTTCCTTACGGTGATCTGGAGGCGCTGGAAGGTGCGCTCAAGGAGGGAAAGGCGGCCGCTTTTATTGTGGAGCCCATTCAGGGTGAAGGCGGCATTATCGTTCCTCCGGAAGGGTATTTGGCCGGTGCTCGCGAGCTAACCCGCCGCTACGGCACGCTCCTGATCGTAGACGAGGTGCAGACCGGACTGGGCCGCACCGGTGCGCTTTTCGCCTGTGAACACGAGGGGGTGGCGCCGGACATCCTTTGTCTGGCCAAGTCCCTGGGCGGCGGCGTGATGCCATTGGGTGCCTTCCTCACAACGGCGGAAATCTGGCACCGGGCTTACGGCGGCTTGGAAAAGAGCCTCCTCCATACCTCTACCTTTGGGGGCAATACCTGGGCAATGGCCGCGGGGCTGGCGGCGTTGCAGGCAATCCTGGAGGGCAAACTGGCGGAAGAAGCAAGGGCCAAGGGGGAGTTCCTGCGGCAGCGGTTGGTGGGCCTGGCGCAGAAATACCCTCTTGTTACCGCCGTGCGGGGACGGGGCTTGATGCTCGGGGTGGAATTCGTGGGCAACACCCGTGGCCTCTGGGATAAGATCACCGGGGGCCTAGTTGCCCGGCTGCGGGAAGAATACGCCGCTTCGCTGGTAGCAGCGCTCTTACTCAACCGGCACCATGTTCTTACCGCCTATACCCTGAATAACCCCAACGTCATCCGTCTCGAGCCGCCTCTGATCATCTCTTACGAAGACCTTGAAACAGCCGTTGGTGCCTTGGAGGAAATTTTGAGCGACCACGGCAACTTTGCCAGCCTGGTGCTGGCTTCGGGCCGCAAGGTGTTCCAATCCCTTTTCCGGTGAATTAATCCCGCTTTGCATAGGCCGCGCACCGCCAAGGGCAAACTAGAGTTTGATATCGCGGCCAGGAAATTGCAGGGGGCAGTCGCGGGAGTAAACCCGGGCCTGAGCCCCCAGAAAACAGCGTCTTGGAGGAGGCAAGGCACAGTGGCGAATTTTACCCAACCCGAATTGATGCAATTAAGGGAGAACCTGAGCAGCGAGCTGCTGGCCATTTCTAAGCTGGCCAACTTTGCTGCTCAGACGAACGATCCGCAGATCAGACAGCTCTGCACCAACATGCAACGCGCGCACGAACGACACCGCGACATCCTGCTGCGTCACATCAATGCCGGACAGCCGGTAATGTAAGGGGGAAGAACAATGGCCATGCAGTTTTCCGACAAAGACATCTGCAGTGACGCCCTGGCCACCCAGAAGTTCCTTATTTCAGCCTACAACCTGGCCGTAACGGAGTCTGCCAATCCCCAGTTGCGGCAGGATTTCCTGGCCATCTGGCAGGAAGAACAGAACCTTCACCGCCAGGTCTTTGATACCATGGCCGCCCGGGGCTGGTACCAGCTCAACCAGGCGACCGCGCAGGACGTTGCCCAATTGCAGCGCCAGTTTCAGAACGTGATGGCGCAGCAGCAGCCGCCGACCTTCCAGCCGCAGTTCCGTTAGCGCTCGCCGTTTGTTGGGCCGGTCCTGTTAGGCGTGGCGGCCCCATTCGGCCAGGATTACGGGGCTTTTCCGTTTCAAGGCGGGGAGCCCCGTTTTCCTTTGGCGCGATGCGAAAAGTCTTGTGCTGGGAGCCAAAAGACCACCCGGCAAAAATAGGGAGACGTCAGCCGGCCATAGGGATGCGCGGGAGCCAAGGAATGTGGTATGATGTGGAATAATGCGTTGGGGGTTGAGACCGTGACCCAGCACGTGGCACAAGTGGCAGAAGGGTTGGTCAATTGGTTACAGGAGAAAGCCCAGGAAGCCGGACTCCGGGGCGGGGTGGTCGGTTTAAGCGGATCGGCATCCTCGTGTCGTGGTTCCCGATGCTGCTGCTCATCGCGGTGTGGATTTTCTTCATGCGCCA
>JACIYD010000341.1 GCA_014360105.1 Clostridia bacterium | reverse complement strand
AAGGCAAATATTTGGGAGCAAAACTCCGGAATTAACGTACTTAGCCAGCAGCAAACCCAACTTAGCAGCAGTACCCCAGTACTGATTGTTGCCGAGATCTTGTGATATGGCGACAGCTGGCAAGCCACAAAGGTATGCCGTGAATGCAGCGGCTACCGTTCCTGAATTGACAACATCACCATCCTGGTTCGATCCTTCATTTATGCCCGAGAGCACCAAGTCTATCCTGCCCTTGGCCAATTTATGCACAGCTAGGAAAATAGAATCACAAGGAGTGCCCTCAACCGCCCACGTCTCAACTTCGGGTTCCAGCTTCACTTTGTGCGCCCTAATTGGCCGATCGACGGTAGTCGCGGTTCCTACGGCATTCTGCTTCCTGTCTGCAGCAACCACTATTACGTCGAAACTTCTCTTTAACTCCCTAACCAGTGTCCACAATCCTTCAGCAAATATGCCATCATCCCCGGTTACCAGTATTGTCATACTCTCCCAACCATCCCCCTCTAAATTCCTATTGTTGAACGGAAACTTAACTATTCCGCTGCTGGACAAAAAGTATGATAGTTCAACCCTGATAGGGGAATCAATTCCCGTATAAAGGAACCAAGGTCAAATGCCATTCTTCCTGTAAAAACAACGCCCCTCCCGGAAAAGGCCTATTACCAACTCTGTTTGACCAAGACTAGCAGCCTGTGTGAATAATCCGGGCCAAATTTTGCTTAAGCGGCAAGAAGGAAATCTCATCCTGGTGGCGAATCCTAACCACATGGCTAAGAGGTTCAAAGACTACCAACCGAATCAACTGCTTTTGTTTCCGCCGAGCCCCCTGGACTGGCTTCCTGCGGATCACCCCGTGCATTTTATCAACGAGGTGGTGGAGGAACTCGACCTTTCGGCCATCATCAATGACTACCAGGAGAGGAGGGGCCAGCCCCCCTATCATCCGGTGATGATGGTCAAGATCCTGGTTTACGACTACTGGCGGGGTATCCGTTCCTCGAGGAAGCTGGAAAGAGCCCTATACGAAGACGTAGGTTTCAGGTATCTTTCGGCCAACCAGCAGCCGGACTTCTGGACCATAGCCGCGTTTCGGCGCCGGCACCAAAAGGCGTTAGGAGAGCTGTTTGGGCAAACGGTGCGGCTGGCCAAAAAGGCGGGGTTGGTAAGGCTTGAACACGTTGCGGTAGACGGCACCAAGATAAAGGCCAACGCCTCCAAGCACAGCGCCATGAGCTACGGCTACATGGAGAAAGAAGAAGAGCGGTTAAAGCAGGAAGTGGAACAGTACCTCAAAGAAGCAGAGGAACTGGACCGACTGGAAGATGAGCGCTTCGGGCCCCAATCCCGGGGCTATGAACTGCCAGAACACCTCCGCCACCCCATGAAGCGTCTTGAAACCATAAGAAAGGCCAAGGCGGAACTTGAGGCCGAAGCCAGGCGCAAAGCCGAAGAGAAGGGTTGCAAGGAGGTAGGCCAAAACAAAGATCCTGAGAAGCCCTCGCCCAAGGCCTAGTACAACTTTACCGACCCGGACTCCCGGATCATGCTTAGCTCCGACAAATCCTTCATTCAGGCCTACAACGCCCAGGCGGCAGTGGATGCCCAAAGCCAAATCATCGTGGCCGCCGATTTGAGCAACCAAGCGGCTGATGCCCCGCACCTCATACCTTTGGTAGAGCAAATAGAAGAAAACTTAAGCGAAAGACCCCGGGAAGTCTCGGCCGATGCCGGCTACTTCAGCGAAGCCAATGTTAGGCAACTGGACCGTATGAATGTAGAAGCGTTTATCCCTCCGGACAAGGTGAAACATAGCGAGTGGCGCACAGCTAAAGCTCCCAGAGGAAGGTTTCCCAAAAACGGCGTTAGAGAGAGGATGCGACGAAAACTGAAGACCAAACGGGGTCGGGCCCACTATAAACTACGGCAGACCACGGTAGAGCCGGTATTCGGGCAGATCAAGCAAGGCCGAGGCCTTGGCCAGTTCCTGCTGCGGGGCCTGGAGAAGGTCCGCTCGGCCTGGCGCTTTGATTGCGCGGTACACAACCTCATCAAGCTGTTCCAGGCGGGGGTGTGCGTCCGGCCGGAAGGGGTAAGGGCCTGAAAGGGGCCACCCCAAATCCCTGTCTTAACCACCGGCGTGAAGGATAGCCAAATTATAGGGTTGTCAAAGACCGGTTTCTCTGGGCCTAAACTGATTACTAACACAGGCTGCTAGCTTCGCTCCCCGGTATCCATCGGGCAACCCGGGAAGGACTTGTTTACATGTAGGCGCGTCGCTGTAGTAATAGGACACTACCATGAACCAAAACGGCTTAACCGAATAGGAATGAACGCTGTCTATTTCTCACCCCTTCACTTGTCCAGGATATACACCACCCGCTCAATGCCATCGACCCTTATCTTCTGCCCGGTCTCGATCCGGTTTGAGGCACGCTCAAGCTCCCCTGATGCGTTGAAAGTGTTTACCACTACTGGTATTCCATACTCCCGACCAACAACCGATGCATGGCTAAGCA
>JACIYD010000340.1 GCA_014360105.1 Clostridia bacterium | reverse complement strand
CGCTCCCCCAGGGTGGCGCTCAGCCAGGCAACGGCCGTAGCGGCGGCCAGCAAACGCAGGCCAATAAGTCCGGCCGTTGCCAATCCGGACCGGCTCAGGCCCACGGCGCCGACCTGCCAGGCGGCCTCGCCGGGGTGGCTCACCAGGACCAGCACGAAAAACAAGGCGCTACCCAGGAATACCGGCCCCAGACGGAGTAAGAGGGGGCGCAGACTGCGACGGCCGGCCAGATAGAGCAAGAGTACACCGGCCGTAAGCAAGGCAACACATAAGGGGTGGCGCACGCTCACGACCACGATGAGAAAACAGAGGACCGCAAGAAGACGAAGGCGCAGGTGAGACAACTCACCGGTGACCACGCCGCTACCTCCTCCTACCGACCTTTACCTGCGGACCAAAAGGCGCGCGCAACCCCAGCTCGCCAGGAGAACCGCCGCCACCCCGGCCAGTCCGGCAAGTACCGTTGCCGGGCCCTCCCACGCCACTCCCGGCCAGAGGTAGTCCGGCAGGGGCGCCGCAAGGTGGGCGACGGCCCGCTCCGCGAAGCCGAGGTCCTCGGCCACCCTTTCCAGGCCGTCCGGCGCGGAAGAGGCCAAAGGAGAAAAAATTACCAGCACGACCACCACCAGTAGCAAAGGCCACCAACCCGCTTTAAGCCTTGCCACCTTCTTCAGCCCCCTTCTGACCTACTGCTACCCCTGTTCGTGCCAGGTAACCCATCACCAGCGGCGTAAGCAAGCCTTCCCCCACGCCGATCAGCGCATGCCAGCCGAGAATTGCCGGCAGTACCGCCTGCCAGGCCACCGTGCCGGAAAGGGCAAGCTCCAGGCCGCAGGCCAGGGCGGCCGCCATCACCGCCAGCCAGGCGGCGAGGAAAACGGCCGGCCCGCGCCGGCCACCGCGGCCCGCCAAGAGGCGGAAGACGAAGACGCTCACCCAGGGGGCAATGATGGCCATGTTCAGGATGTTGGCCCCAAGGGCGGTCACACCGCCGTCAAGGAAGATGAAAGCCTGGATGAGCAAAATGACCGTCATCATCAGGCTCGCCTGCCAGGGCCCAAAGAGCAGGGCCACCAGCGTGCTCCCCAGGAAGTGGCCCGAAGCGCCCGGCGCCACGGGAAAATTGAGCATCTGCGCCGCGAAGACAAAGGCGGCAAGGAGACCCATCAAGGGAATCTCGCGCTCCTCCATTGTCTGGCGCAGCCGCCGGGTGGCCAGCGCCAGGTAGCCGGCACTCACCCCGGCCGCCGCGCCCCAGGCCGGCACGGAAAGAAAACCATCGGGAATATGCACTGCTAAAGCCCCCTTCTGCAATCTGGCGCGCCCAAGACCCGCAGAACAAAGAGCCACGGAAGCCCAAAAGCCTCCGTGGCTCTTTCGTCCTCTCCTATCCGTCTTGGTTATTGCGCTTGTGGTGCCGTCCCTTCACGGCACCACTGTTCAGGTCGTCTTCCCCTTCCTGGGGGGGCGGGCACTCCGCTGCGCCCTTAATCCGCTAACTTATATTCGGCGCCCGCTGCAAAAATCCTGCTGCCGATGCTCGATTATCCAAATTTTCTTCGAGCAAAAGTATCGCCCGCTCCCAATCAGCCGGAGTATTGATGTTGAGAAAGGCACGCCCGACGTCGGTCAGGGCGGCGATTTCACTTTCGTCAAGGTAGCGCACGGGCACATACGCGTAAATGTCGGCTACCCGTGGCCGCTCACTGCGGCGCAGCACCGCCTCCACCGCCGGCAGGCAGGCTTTGGTATACAGCCCCACCAGGGGCTCGGGGTAGCCGCGCACCACCGGAACGGTTACCGCATAGCCCTCTCCCGCCGCCAGCAAAAGGCGCAAGACGCATGCCTCCATCAGGGGAAGGTCACAGGGGAGAACCAACGTCTTTTCCCACGAAGCTGCCAGTAGGCCCGCATGGAGACCCCCGAGAGGCCCCCGGTCCGTCACCCGGTCCTGCACCAGGGGCAATCCGAGAAAACGGTAGTCGGCCGGCTCGTTGGTCACCACCAGAACCTCTTGTGCCACGGCGGCCAGCACCGCCACCACGCGCTCGATGATGCTCTTTTCCCCCAGCCGGAGCAAGGCCTTGGACCGTCCCATGCGTCGGCTTTGCCCCCCGGCAAGGATGATCCCGCTTACCTTCTCTTGCATGACGAAAAAGGGCAGCCTGCCGGCTGCCCCTTTACCTCCCACCGCTTATACCGCTTACTCGTCGGGCAGGCTGATCGCGCCGGTCGAGCACTCGTCCACGCAAGTGCCGCACTCGGTGCACTTGTCCGCGTCGACCTTGGCCACGTCGTCAATGGTGATTGCGCCCTCCGGGCAAACATCGGCGCAATTTCCGCATGCAGTGCATTCATCTTGATTAACTACGGCCGCCATCGCACAAATCCTCCCCCATTAAGATTATAGTTGACCCTCCCTATTCTTCAGGCGAAAACATTATCACCTCCAAGACCTGGGTAGCCCTTTCACTTTTCCCCCCATTATTCGCTGCCAAGCAGGGCTATTCCTACTGGGATCA
>JACIYD010000034.1 GCA_014360105.1 Clostridia bacterium | reverse complement strand
AAACTCTTTCCAGAAGGAAATCCTCGTAATCGTTAACCAGGCCGTACAGAATGGCCAGGCCCAGGTGTGACATACCGATTTCGTAAAGGTCCGGAAACGCAAAGGCCATGCGCACGGCCGCCTTTTCCCAGGGTTTGTGGACGGCGTTGTACTCCGTACCCAGGTAACGGCTCGGCCGCTGAACGCGTGGGAGAACCTCGTTCTGGATCAGTTCGCGCATCATAGCTATAGTATAACAAAAAAAGGGCTACCGCCCCACCCGAATCTCTGCTGACGTATCCCACTTTTCCCGGGCGGTCTTTGGCTTCCAGCGCAAGACTTTCAGCATCGGGGCGAGCCGTGCCTTTCGCGAAAGCGCCCATGGGGCGCGGCCCCACAACAAAGGCAGGAAATGGCAAGGGGGCGGGCCCAGGATTTGCTCCAAGCGACCTGAACAAGATGGTGGGCCCTCAAGGGGCAAACCAACTGCTTGGGTCCACCGCCCGCCCGTAGCGCTCCGCGCCGAAATGTACCCAGCCGCCCGCGCTCGTACCGATAACCTCTCCGGCTCTCACCTGCCGTTGGGGTCGCACGGCAGGCACCGCCAGACGGCCGTAAACCGTGGCCAATCCTTCCCCGTGTTCCAGGCGCACCGTAAAGAGGCCGTCGGCCGCCTCTACCGTCCCGACGCGGCCCGTCAGGCAAGCCTTGACCTGCTCCCCGGCGGCGGCGGCAAAATCAAGGCCGGGATGGAAGACCGGACGCCCGTCCACCGCCGAAGGGGAGGTGCCATAGGCACGCAAGACCTTGCCCTTCACCGGCGGTATAAGGCCGCGCAAGGCAGTATCCGTTGCCCCGCCGCCCAAAGAGGCGCTACCCTTCGGCTGCCCCGGACCGGTCCCGCCTCCCTCACCGCCGGACCCGGCCGGCGCCAAGGCCGGAGCTTCCGCCTCGCCCGCCGGGGCCGTGGCTCCCCACCCTTGCGCTCCCAGAGAATAGAGGCGCCGTTCCAACACATCCAGACTAAAATAGCGTGCCAGTTGCGGTGTCCAGTCGGCCGCCGGCGAGGTCAGGTAGCGCAGGGTGGCCTCGCGCCAGGGCGCGGGCAAGGGAAGCCAGGCCTGGAGCACGAGGTAGGTTACAGCGAGAAAAACAGCCGCGGCCCAAAGACGCCACGGCAGGCGGCGACGCCTTTTGCTCGGGGGCGGAAAGTCGAAGGAGCGTGAAAGGGAAATAAAGTCCCGGCCTTCCTCCCAAGTTTCCTTCGGCATTTGCTCTGGCACCGCGCCTACCCCCTTTCCGATGGCCGCGCCGAAAAGGCCGTGCCCCAGATGTTTCTTTGGGGCCTGTCCTCGCTAAACTATATGCGCTCCCTTGAGCCGTTATAACCCCTCTTTGCGCGAAACCCCGGCCTGACCGAAGGTGGCCATCTCACGGAGGATCTTCAGAGCTGCTTCCACCACGGGCATGGTCAGGGCGGCGCCCACTCCCTCGCCCAAGCGCATCTCCATCAGCAGAATGGGCTCAAGCCCGAGCAACTCGAGCATGAGGCGGTGGCCGGGCTCGGCGGAAAGGTGGGAGGCCAGGAGATAATCGCGTACTGCGGGCACGAGACCTACGGCGATAAGGGCTGCGGCTGCAGCAATGAAGCCGTCTACCAGCACGGCGCGCCGCGCCGCCGCGGCGCCGATGATCACCCCGGCCAGGCCTGCGATCTCCAGCCCCCCTACTTTGGCCAGGACGTCCCAGGCATTGTTGCGGTCGGGCCGATTGACGGCCAGCGCCTCTTCGATGGCTCGGATCTTGTTGGCCAAACGCGTATCGTCGATGCCCGTTCCCCGCCCGACCAGTTCGCGCACAGGCCGGCCGCTGTAAACGGCCAGGATGGCCGTACTGGCTGTCGTATTCCCGATGCCCATCTCCCCCAGGCCGATCAACCCTGCACCCCGCGCCATCACTTCGCCCACCACCTCCAATCCCACGGCCACCGCGCGTGCGGCTTCCTCACGTGTCATTGCCGGGCCCCGGGTGAAATTGCGCGTGCCGTAAGCAACCTTGCGGGAAAGCACCCCGGGCAGAGGCGGCAGGTCCTGCGCCACGCCGATGTCTACCACCACCAACTCTGCGCCCACGTGACGGCTGAGAACGCTCATCGCCGCGCCTCCGCGGGCAAAGTTGACCACCATCTGCGCGGTCACTTCCCGGGGATAGGCGCTAACCCCTTCGGCCGTCACGCCGTGGTCTGCGGCCATGAGAATCGCCGCCTTTTTGGGCAGCGGCGGCAAGGGATCGCCGGTGATGGCCGCCAGTTGGGCGGCGATTTCCTCCAGCCGGCCCAGGCTGCCCCGGGGCTTGGTGAGGTCATCAAGCCTTGCCTGAGCCTTTTTGCGGGCCTCGAGATCGAGCGGCGGTACAGCAGGTAAATGCATGAAGATGCCCCCTTTGTTTGCTGATATCGCATGGGCGCGCTTCATCACGACAAAAGTCTCCAGCCGTCGTACCAGACTGGAGACTTTACCATCATCCCGGTCTGCCCCGTCTTCCGCGGGGTATGCCGCCGCCATGCGGGCAGGTCTCCTGGCTTCCTTCTTCGCCCTCCTCGCCTTCCCCGGGGTCGCCGCGGCCTTTGCCCGTGTCCGCGTGCGGCCTTCCGCGTGGCCGATCTTGAGGAGGGCTCCGGTTCACAGTGGCGGGACCGCGCAGGATTGCACACCTGCTTCCCTATTCTCCGGGCTCCTCGCCCGGCACCCGCATGGTTTAAGTTGTATATAGGGTATTCGCCCCAACCGCGCTTTTTCCTGCCGGGTGGCGCAAGATCGGCTTC
Organism: Clostridia bacterium; assembly: GCA_014360105.1. Taxonomy (GTDB): domain Bacteria; phylum Bacillota; class DSM-521; order Neomoorellales; family SLTJ01; genus JACIYD01. The sequence goes on along the minus strand of JACIYD010000034.1, from coordinate 6,798 downwards.
TTAGAAGAGGAGCCGGCGGTGCCGCAGGTTGATGTTTACTATCAGGCCGAGCGCGAGCATGTTCATGAGCATCGAGCTGCCGCCGTAGCTGAAAAGGGGCAGCGGGATGCCGGTTATCGGCATGATACCCATGGTCATCCCCACGTTGACGAGAAGGTGGAAGGCAAACATGGAGATGATGCCCGCAATGATAAGGCGGCCGAAGGGGTTATCGGTCTCGGCGGCGATCAAAAGAGCGCGGTAGAGGAGCAAGAAATAAAGGCCGAGAAGAAAAGCGGCGCCGACAAAACCGAACTCTTCGCCGACCACAGAAAAGATGAAGTCCGTATGGTGTTCCGGAAGAAAATTAAGCTGCACCTGGGAACCGCGGCGGTATCCCTGGCCAAACGGGCCGCCGGCACCGATGGCCACCAGAGATTGGATGATGTGGTAGCCGGCACCCCGCCCTCCCTGACCATCGGCATAGGGATCCAGGAAAACGACCAGACGCATGATCTGGTAATCCTCCAGGGGCAGGGGCAGGCCCAGGTGGAAGTGGGCGAGCAAAGCGCCACAGGCCGCCGCCACCGTGCCGCCGCTCAGCCAAAGAAGCAGCCGCACATTGGCCCCGGCCATGAAGAGCATCCCCAGTGACGTAGCGGCCAACACGAGGGAGGTGCCGAGGTCGGGTTGGCGCATGATCAAAAGCATCGGCAGGCCTACATAAACAAAGACGGGCACGAGGTCGCGCAGGCGTTTTAGTTGGCCCTGCCGCCGCGCCAAGAAGTCGCTCAGGGTGATGACGACCAGGATCTTGGCGAACTCCGAAGGCTGGAAGAGGAAAGGGCCGAGACCGATCCAGCGTTGGGCACCCCGAGCTTCGCTCCCCACGGCCAGCACCGCCAGGAGCATGAGCAAGGTGGCGGCATAGAGCCACGGGGCTAGCTTTCCCAGGCGCCGGTAGTCAACGGTAACCACACCCAGGGCGAGCACCGTGCCGCAACCGATCCATAATAACTGGCGCTTCACGTAGAAGAGGCTGTCTTCCGCCACGTTGGCCGAGGCACTGCTCAAGACCAGCAAACTCATCGCCAGAATGGCTGCCGCCGCCAGAAGGAAAGGTAGATCAAGGTTGCGCCATTGCTTCCGCCACCACATGCGCCGGGCTCCTCTCCTGTTTCATTATAACAAAAGCCCGGCGACAGGCCAAAGGCAAAGCCATCCCTAACTGCCGTAATTTTTCTTCATGCCCAAGACGGGGATGTTGGCCACCAGGGCCACCGCTTCGGGCGAATTATGTAGCTTCACCTCCAGACGCCGCGTATCGATTTCCATGTACTTGGAAATCACTTCGACCAAATCGTTCTTTAAGGCCTCGAAGAAATGCGGCGAAACGTCAGCACGGTCGTGGACCAGGACAAGGCGCAGCCTTTCTTTGGCGATCTTCTTGCTGGACTGGGTTTCCTGGCCCAGGAGACGTTGTAAAAGCCCCAGCACGGTATCGCTCCTTCCCCGGCCTATTTCAGTCCCATCAGGCGCCGCAAGCGCTGGACCAAACCGCCGTGGTTGAAGATGGGCAAGAGAGGCACTTCCTCGCCCATTAGCCGCCGTGAGATGTTCCGAAAAGCCAGCCCGGCGCGCGAACCTTTATCCCATACCGCCGGCTCACCCCGGTTAGTGGAGACAACGATGTGCTCGTCCTCGGGAATGATGCCCAGGAGGCGGATCGCGAGAATGTCGAGGATGTCGTCCATATCCATCATGTCACCGCGCCGTACCATGTCCGGTCGGATGCGGTTGATGATGAGCTGCGGCTCCTTTAAGCCGCGGCTTTCCAACAGCCCGATCACCCGGTCGGCATCCCGCACGGCGGCCACCTCCGGCGTGGTAATGACCACCGCCTGTTCGGCGCCGGCAACGGCGTTGGCAAACCCCTGCTCGATCCCGGCCGGGGAATCAATCAGGACGAAATCGTAATCCTGCTTCAGCTCCCGGCAAAGCTCGACCATTTGCTCGGCGGTCACCGCCGTCTTGTCTTCCGTTTGGGCGGCCGGTAAGAGGAAAAGGTTTTCCAGATGCTTGTCCCGCACCAGGGCCTGCCTGAGGCGGCAGCGGCCCTTGACCGCGTCTACCAGGTTGTAAACGATGCGGTTTTCCAGCCCCACAACCACGTCCAGGTTGCGCAAACCGATGTCGGTGTCCACCATCACCACCTGCTGGCCGAGTTGCGCCAGGGCGGTGCCGATATTGGCCACTGCCGTCGTCTTTCCCACCCCGCCCTTACCGGAAGTAATGACCACCACTTTTCCCAAGGGAAACCATCCTCTCCCCCCAAGACTTTAAGCCCTGCGTTCGTTAAAACTGAGATACGGTTCAATGACCACCAGGCCGTCCCGAATGCGGGCGATCTCAGGCTCGCCCGGTTCTTCAACTGCGGCGTCCGGACTGCGACTGATCAGGTGGGCAATACGCAACTGGGTGGGCCGGAGGCGGAAGGCGACCACCACTGCCTTTTCGTCCCCCCAGGCTCCGGCGTGGGCCGTACCACGTAAACATCCCAAAACCATGATGTTGCCCCCGGCCTTCACTTCTGCTCCGGGGTTGACATCCCCCATGACCACGACATGGCCTGGGTAGCTGATGGCCTGTCCCGACCGCAGGGTGTGCTGCACCAGGAGGGTACGCTCGGTAGATGGGACGTCTTTTCCGCCCACCTGCCAGCGGATGCGACCCTCTCCCTCATTCACGGGTGACAGGCGTGAGGACGACATTTAGCGCCCTCCTGACAACCAAAAATTGTTAGTTAACTTGTTCTACACCGTCCGGACGATTCCTGCCAGTTAGGGCGTTTCTAGACCAAAATAGGTACGGAACACCTCCCGGGCTACCTTCGCCGCCGACCCGGCCCCGCTCTCGCCGTACTCCACCAGAATGGCCAGGGCGATTTCCGGCCGCTCAAACGGGGCAAAACCGACGAAAAGACCGTGAAAGTCCTCGCGGGGATCGTCGCGTGCCAGGCCGGTCTGGGCCGTCCCCGTTTTCCCGGCCACGCCGATCTCCTGCGGGAAGTCGGCGAACAGAGAAGCCGCCGTGCCTCCCGGCAGGGTTACCTGTCGCATGCCCCGTCGTACCGCGGCCAGGGTCTGGGGCTTGAGCCCCACCCGGTGAACCAACTTTGGGCCGAATTCGGCCACCACCTTTCCCTCCGGCGTGACCAGACGTTGCGCCAGATAGGGCTGCCAGCGCTGCCCGCCGTTGGCGAGGGTTGCAATATAGTTTGCCATTTGCAGCATGGTAAAGCTGTTCGCGCCCTGACCAATGGCCATATTAAACGTGTCAAAAGGCTGCCACTGGGTCAGAAACCGGTACTCGATCTCGTAGGTAGCTTCAAGGCGCTTCTCTTCCTCTCCTTTTTGCCGCAAGAGCCTCTGCCGTTCTTCCTCACTTTTCGCCTGGGCCAGCAAGAGACGGTACCGTTCTTCCAGAGCCTCCCGCCGGCGCGCCGCGTTCCTCTTGGCCTCCGCCGCGCCCACTTCCTTCTTCCAGGCAGGAGAGGGCAAGAGGCCGGCACTTTCGCCGGTAACATCCCGCGCTCCCGTCTTTTCGCCCAGGCCGAACTCCCGGGCCACGGCCACCATCGCGTCCGGGCCGGCCAGGTAGCCGGCGTGCTGGAAGAAGGTATTGCAGGAAACGGCAAAGGCGCGATAGAGGTCCACCCGGCCGTGGACGTCCCAGCACTTGATGGAGGGAGGCTGCCAATAACGTCCGGTGCAGGTGACGCTAAACTCCGGGGTGATCGCCCCGGCCTCAAGGGCCGCCATCCCGGTAATCATCTTAAAGGTCGATCCCGGGGCATAGGTCCCCTGGACGGCGCGATTGGTATAGGGCATCAGCCGGCGGTCATCGTAGTAGGCCGCTTCTTGCCGGCTCAGGCCGTCGACGAAATCGTTCGGGTTGAGCGCCGGCCGGCTGGCCATGGCCAGGATGGCGCCGGAGCGAACATCGAGAACGACCGCCGCCGCCCCGCCGGCTTTCGCGTTCTTCCGCTTTGCGGCGGCAATCGTTTCATCGAGGGATCGCTCGAGCGCCTGCTGCAGGCGCAAGTCCAGAGTGGTTACGAGGTTGGTGCCCGGCGCCGGAGGGATAATAAGCTCCGGGTCGCCCACCGGACGGTTGCGCACATCCACCTCGATGCGCTGCATCCCTTTCTGGCCCCGCAGGCCGTAATCCTCCTCGCCTACGGGATAGGACTCGTACAGGCGCTCCAGCCCTGCCTTACCCACCAGATCGTTGATCCCGTACTGGCGGTCGGCAAACGCCTGCAGTTCTTCCTTGGTGATGCGACCCACATAACCCAGGACATGACCCGCCAGGGGACCATAGGGGTAGTAGCGCACCGGTTCGGTGCTGATCGCCACCCCGGGCAATTCTTCCCGGCTCTCCTCGAGCCTGGTAATGACCTCCATGCTCTCCGGCTCGCCCCAGGGAAGACGGGCGATCTCCACCGGTTCGTAACGTCGCGGGTTGAGGCGCACCAGTTCGCCGATGCTCTGCGGCGTCAGTTCGGGGTTGCCCAAGAGCGAGGCGAGCCGCTTGATGACCTCTTCCTGGTTGGCAAGACCATAGGTATTGAGGGAAACGACGAATACCGGCCGGCTGGTGGCCAGGACACGCCCGTAGCGGTCGAGGATGTCCCCGCGGCGGCCGGGCAGCGAGAGGAGGCGGCTGCTGTTCGCTTCCGCCCGCGCCTGAAAGGTCCGGCCGTGAAGAAGCTGTAAGTCGAAGAGGCGAAAGAGGAGCACACCGAAAATGACCATGAGGACGATCAGGAAGGCGGTCAGTTTTGCGTCTAGCTTTCTCTCTTCCACCCTTGGCGCCACCTTCCCCGGTAGTAGAGGAACCAGGAAACCAGGATACCCACGGCAATATGCCAGAAGACCACCGGCCAGAAGTCCACCGGCAGACAGAATCCCCGTTTCCAGCCGGCCAACACACCGCCCAGGCCGTAAAGAAATGCCTGGATAAGCGTTGCGGCCGCCAGGGCCAAAGGAGGCAAGAGGGGGTTATCCCGGAAGAAATGCTTCTCCGCCGTTCCGGCCGCCAGACCGAGCAGGGTCTTCGTCAAGAGGTGGAGGCCCGGATAAGTGCCGCCAAGCAGATCCTGTGCCGCCCCAAAGATCAGGCCCGTAGCCCCACCCCAGCGCACGCCGCCGAACAGACCGGCAAAAACGGTACCTACGAGCAGGAGATCTAGGGGAATTCCCCAAGCAAGGAAGACCAGCCCGCCAAACCCCAGGAAGACCAGCCCGAGTACGCGCACCCTAACCGCCTCCGAAGTCCCGGATGACCATCACTTCCTCCAGGCGGGTGAAATCGACAAAGGCCTGAACCGCGGCCCGCTTCATCAAGCCGCTGGCCTCCGGCACGACCTCAACCACGTAACCGATGCGGAGACCGCGGGGAAAACTACCGCCCAAACCCGAAGTAAGCACTACCTGGTTTGGTCGGATGGGTGCATCGTAAGGAAGGTGTACCAGTTGGAGGCGCCCGCGCGGATCCCCGGTGCCGCGGATTACTGCCGGAATGCGGGAAGGCTGGAGCAGCGCGCCCACGGCGGCTTCCTGGTCTATAAGGAGCAGGACTTCTGCCGAACGCTCGCTTACGGCCAATACCCGGCCCACCAGGCCTTCGTAGGCCACGACGGGCATATTGCGGGCCACGCCGTCGGCACGGCCCCGGTCGATGATCACCGTACGGCACCAGGCGTCGGGGTGACGCCCGATGACCCGGGCCGCCAGCAGGTCGTACTGGGGCAACTCTTCTTTCAGCCGCAAAAGCCGCTTGAGGCGTACGTTTTCCAGCCGGTACTCCTGGAGGCGGTTATTTTCCTCATTCAGCCTGCCCACTTCTGCCCTGAGGGCCTCGTTCTCCGCCACCAAGGCCTGGTAGCGTACCAATGCGCCCCAGAAGGGCTCAATCTTCTCCGCCGTGCGCGTCAGACCGGCCGCCACCGTACCGACCAGGTCGCGGCACCATCTCTCGGGACGGGTAAGGGCGGTCCTTTCCAGACCTGCCGCGCGGGCCAGCGCGAGCGCGCCCACGATCAGCACCACCAGGACCGCCACGCGCCAGCGGGTCACGACCACCACTTCCTTAAGCGAAGTGCTTGGCCGGTAAGAGGACGCGCTTTAACACCTCGATGTTCTCTAGTACCTTGCCCGTACCCACGGCTACTGCCGCCAGCGGATCTTCGGCCAGGTGCACCGGCATCCCCGTCTCTTCGCTGGTAAGGGCGTCAAGGCCCCAGAGCAGAGAGCCACCGCCCGCCATGACGATCCCGCGGTCCATGATGTCGGCCGCCAGTTCTGGCGGTGTCTTCTCCAGGCAGGTTTTAATGGCGTCAAGAATGGCCGCCACGGGTTCGGCCAGCGCCTGGCGGATTTCCTCGGCGGTAACTTCAATGGTTTTCGGTAGGCCGGTGACCAGGTCCCGCCCCCGCACCGCGTAGGTGCTGCGCTGCCGCTCCCGATCGGCCTCGGAATTGCCGAAATAGGCGGCGCCGATCTCGATCTTGATCTCCTCGGCCGTGCGTTCACCCACCATGAGATTATAAGCCCTCTTCACGTACTGGGCGATGGCTTCGTCCAGTTCGTCGCCGCCAATGCGAATCGACTTGCTGGTAACAATGCCGCCGAGCGAAATGATGGCCACCTCGGTCGTGCCGCCGCCCACGTCGACGATCATGCTTCCCATCGGCTCATGCACCGGCAGGCCCGCCCCGATCGCCGCGGCCATCGGTTCTTCGATGAGATAGACTTC
>JACIYD010000339.1 GCA_014360105.1 Clostridia bacterium | reverse complement strand
TTGAGATCATCTGGTGTCAGCAGTACTTGCCTGTTTGCCCCGTTTGCGTCCATTACGGCTATGGTGCTGCCATCACCATAAGCTATCTGGGATCCATCCGGCGACCATGAAGGCGCTGATATGCCTTTCGGAACAACCTTGGTTAGATTGCCACCATCAGCATACATTACGTAGAGGGCACCAATCATCATCTGCGAATCCGATCTTGCCAACCCTTCCTCTAACTTCGATCAGTCTTGCGCTAGCATCCCGGTAAGTTGGGTCTAGATCAACTACCTGTCGCAAGTGATAGGCAGCATCCCACCACTCGGCCCTTTCATAAGCATCTATCCCCTCTTGGTAGTGCGAAGATAACAATTGTTTCGCTTCAGCTGTTGCCGTTGCCTGTTGCTGTAGTGCTTGAGCCGTTGCCGTCGCTTTTTGTCTTGCCTTTATCCTTTCCTGTTCTGCCTGCGTTAACTCAAAGTACATCCAGGCGTTAGCTTGCCACTTACCACCCACGTTACGGCACTCAACAATGGCCTGCTGCTCTAGCCACTCAGATTCCGCAGTCTCTCTGAACTGGGCAATAATGCGTACCGTGGCAAACGTGCCATCGTTGCTAAGTACGGTGTAACGGTCGTTCCTGTACGGCATGCCAACTTGCTGCGCCCAGAGTTCAAACGCTGCTTTGGCAGCAGCCTCAGGCGAACCCCGCCTTGGCTCTGCAATACCTGCTTCCTCCAAAGCTTTCTGTTGTTCACTTGGGCCTCCACAGGCCACAAAGCTGAGCGTCATTATGAGTCCAATTAGGAAAACCCTTATCGTGTCTAATAGCTTGGTTCTCATTGAGCACCTCCCAAAGAAGGGCGGACTGCGCCTAACTTGTTAGTATGTCGAACTATTTCGGCCTAACATAGGATTAGATTGAACCCTGCAGCGTAACGGCTTATATCTGGAAACCGTCCACCTAAACCGCAAAAATTTGACATCTGCCGCAATTGTGCCAAAATTACGACATCATCCGCCTAAACAGCAAAGATCGGGCAATAGCACCATCCCCTTTCACAAGGAATTCACCATGGCGAAAAAACTTCTGGACCAACTCCGCGAAGTCCTCCGGCTCAAGCATTATTCCTACCGAACCGAACAGGCCTATGTGGACTGGGTACGTCGTTTCATCCTTTTCCACAACAAACATCACCCCGCCGAGATGGGCGCTCCCGAAATCCAGGCTTTCCTCGCCCACCTCGCCGTGGAAGGAAAGGTCGCCGCCTCCACCCAGAACCAGGCCCTCTCCGCCCTCCTCTTCCTCTACCGCGAGGTCCTTCACAAAGAAATCGACCCTGTCCTCCTTCCCCACCGCCAAACGGCCTAAACGCCTCCCCACCGTCCTCACCCGGGACGAGGTCCTGCGTCTCCTCGACCACCTGGACGGCGTCTACAAACTGATGGCTCAGCTTCTCTGCGGCTCCGGCCTCCGCTTGATGGAGTGCGTCCGCCTGCGTGTCCAGGACATCGACTGTGCGTACCGCGCGATCACCGTCCGGGACGGTAAGGGCGAGAAGGACCGCATCGTCCCCCTGCCGGAAACCGTCATCCCCGAACTGCGCCGCCAGATGGAGCGGGTGCGCCTGCTCCACGAGGAGGACCTGGCCGCCGGCTACGGAGAGGTCTACCTGCCCGACGCCCTGGCCCGCAAGTACCCCAACGCGGCCCGCGAATTCGGCCGGCAGTACCTCTTCCCGGCCTCCCGGCGTTCCGTGGACCCTGGCAGCGGCAAGGTGCGCCGTCACCATCTGGACCCCTCCGCGCTCCAGCGGGCCGTCAAGCGGGCGGCCGGACAAGCGGGCATCTCCAAGCGGGTGACACCGCACATCCTGCGGCACTCCTTCGCCACCCACCTGCTGCAGGCCGGCTATGACATCCGCACCGTCCAGGAACTCCTGGGGCACAAGGATGTTCGCACGACGACGATCTACACCCACGTCCTCCAACGCGGCGGTCTGGCCGTGCGCAGCCCACTGGACGCTGGATAGACCGGCAGCGCGGGGCTCTCAACACAAGAGGGTAATGAGCGCAGCGGTCTTTGCTCCCCAGCTACACGCACGCAGCCCGATAGACAATGGGGGCTGGCACGCCTGGGGCAGTACTGCAGATACTTTACTCCTCTACACGAACGCGGCCCGGTAGACCCTCTCCTGGGGGCAACTACGGTTCGAGGCTTTCCAAACCAATTATAGCCCGCGAGATAGAACCTGTCAACCAATTGTCAATACCATCCCCTGATGGAATATAGCGCATGCGGTGTGATATCCGCGCATCCTGACTCTTACCCACTTTCATAGGCGAGAGACCATCGGTAGGTGAAGAGAGCGCGTCTGATCAGTCGGGGCTTGAGGATCCAGGGCATAGCCAAGAGGCGCAGGGCCATCCAGGCGGCGCTCGTCCTGTCTTTGCAGACCTTTCTGGCCTGACCAGCTCGGTGGCAGGCGACGCCGATCAGTGTCAGGGCAAGATACGCGATGACGAGGCAGAAGAGGATGCG
>JACIYD010000338.1 GCA_014360105.1 Clostridia bacterium | reverse complement strand
TGGCAACTCATTAGTCCTGAGCCAGTGCAGAAGAGCTTGCAGAAGCACGGTAGTTTTTCCCGCAGACGTCTGCCCCGCGACCACGTTAAGCGTGCCCGGCTCGAAAATAATGCCGACCTTTTCGGTGATCGGCCAGGGCAGCCTGAGCCCCCTAGACCAGCTTTGAAGCTTGCGCCAAGTGTCGTCAAATACCTCTGCGAAAGGCCTCACAGGCTGAACTGTAAGGCGGGCCAGGTTGCGCTCGGCCGCGTTCACTAGACTTATCAACTCGGCGTGCAAGACTTGAGGGTGGAGGTGTTTTCTGGCAACCTGGCGGATGTCGTTGGCCAGCTTGTCCAGTTGGCCTGGCGTTGTCGCCGGCGTTCGCCTCTCCGCTACAGTTCGTCTTCGAGAGCCTCAGACGGAACCCCTGAGGCTTTGGCCAGCGCCTCGACGGCCTCGGCGCAAGCCATGGGCGGCAGCGTCTCGGCGAAGCTTGCCGCCTTGTCAATGGCCGCGTCGCGCGCCTGGGTGTCCTCAAGGTCGACTCCCGACAAAGTGCTGGGCCACGACCCAGGCCGCGGCGGGCTCAGCCTTGCGCAGGAGGGCGCGAAAGGCGTCGGGTCCGTGCCTTACTATGAACTCATCGGGATCGAGGCCGTCTAAGGACGAAACGACGTAGACGTATATTGTGCTTCCGTCCGAACCCTCCGCCAATAGCCGCTCGGCGAACGTGCGGGCGGCCTCCCTGCCCGCCTCGTCGTCGTCCAGGCAAATAATGACTCTCCTTATACGGCTCGCCCGAAGGGCCACTTCCTGCTCGCGCGTAAGCCTGCTGCCGCCAAGGGTGAGCGCCGGGATGCCGTATGCCCACAGAATCTCGCCGTCCAGCCAGCCTTCAACGAAAGCCGCCAGCTCCCCGGCGCGGCGGGCGCGGTGGAGGCCGTGGAGGATGCCGCGCCGGGCCAAACCGCGTGGGTACAAAAACTTCGGCACACCTGGTGGCGGCTGGCCGACGAATCGCACGGCGAAGCCGGCCAGACGGCCCGCGGGGGTGCGCATTGGGACCAAAAGTCGGTGGGTGGTGCCGGCGCCGGGCACATCCAGGCTCAACTCCTTTTGAGTGCCTTCGTTCAATTCTGGAGGCCACGCACCGAGCTCGGTGAGGCCAATGATGTCATCGGAGTAACCGCGTGACCGGAGATACTCCAGGACCGAATCCCCCTCTTCCGTCCAGAGCGTGCGTCGCGCCGCCTGCAGGATCTCCTCTCTGATTTTCCGCACCCTTTTTTCTAGCCGAAGACATTTTTGATGACGCGCTTAGATATAGTCAGAATCTTCCAAGAAGGAATTAGCAGTCTCCATGGCGAAAACTACTCCGGAAAAGAACGCCAAAAGCCGGAGGCAAGGGCTATGGCACAGGACTTTGGCCAGATGCGCGTCTACCAGGCAGGCCCGGCGGCCCTGGTGGCGAGGCTTTGCGATGCCCTAAAGATCCCCGACATCATCGATTCGGTGGTGGAATGGGACCCGGCCCAGTGCCGCCTCTCCCCGGGCACGCGCATCAAAGCCCTTTTGATTAATCTTTTGGTGGACCGCCGCGCCCTTTACCATGTGGCCGAGTTCTACGAAGGTCAGGATATGGAGGTGTTATTCGGCCCGGATAAAAGGGTTTTGCCTGAGGAGCTAAACGACGACGCCCTGGGCCGCGCTCTGGATAAGCTTTTTGCCAGCGATCTAAAGAAACTCTTCTCCACCATCGCGCTCGCCGCCTCCGCAAGCCACGGGGTGAGCCTTACCAGGCTACATACCGATACCACCTCCATCTCGGTCCAAGGGGCCTACGAGGGCGATGAGGGGGAACTGGAGATTACCTATGGCTATAGCAAAGATCACCGTCCGGACCTAAAACAGTTTCTCCTTGGTCTTACGGTAAACGAAGCTGGCCTGCCGGTCCTAGGCCAAAGCCTGGCCGGAAATAGAAGCGATAAAACCTGGTTTCCCGAGGTTATCGAGGAACTGGCCAAGACCTTTTCCCCCGAAAAACTAAAAGAGATCATCTTCGTTGCGGATTGCGCCCTCATCACTTTGGATAACCTTGAGGCTATGGCCCGAAAAGAGATCCAATTCATCTCCCGCCTGCCCGAAAGCTTCGGCTTGGCCGAGGAGGTCAAAGAACAAGCCTTTAGGGAGGGGAACTGGATTGAGGCCGGCAAGCTGGCCGCAAGAAAAGGTGGCGCCTTTTACCGGGTTAAGGAATTTGTCCGGGAAATTGCCGGCCGATCCTACCGGCTCATTGTTGTCTACTCAACTGCCTTAGACGAAAGAAAAGAGAAGAGTCTAGCCAAAAAGTGGCAAAAACAAAGGGAGGAACTGGAAAAAGCGGCCAAAGAATTGGCCCAGCGCCCCTTTGCCTGCGAGGCGGATGCCCAAAAGGCCATTGAACTCTTTGTCAAAGAGCACCGGGAGAAACCTTTTTCTCTTGCCGGCCAAATAACCCGGGAGATCATCGCCGCCTACCCCAGGCCCGGCCGGCCAAAAAAGCAAGAACTA
>JACIYD010000337.1 GCA_014360105.1 Clostridia bacterium | reverse complement strand
CACTCTTGATTTCGTTGGGGACGTCAAGGCGCCAGCCGTCAATACCGTAGCTTGTCCAATATTGACCTACCCCCAGAAGGTAGCGGCGTACCACCGGGTTGGTCTCCCGCAGTTTGGGTAGCTCGGCAAAATCCCACCAGCAGGCGTAATTTGGCTTTGGTTCCGTGCGCAAGGGCAGGTCGTGTACGTAGTACCAGCTAAGGTAGGGTGAAGCCTCGCCGCGGCGGCGGATGTCCTCAAAGGCCCAGAAATGGTTGCCTGTGTGGTTGAAGACGCCGTCCAGAACGAGACGGATCCCGGCCTGGTGCAGTTCCCGCAAGAGCCGGCGAAAGGTGGCTTTGTCACCCAGCATGGGCTCGATTGCCAGATAATCCTGCGTATCATACCGGTGGTTCGAAGGTGCGGCGAAGATGGGATTCAACCAGAGGGCGTTTACGCCCAGTTCCTTCAGATACCAAATGGCCTGCCTGATGCCCTCCAGGTCGCCGCCAAAAAAGCTGTGGCGTGTTGGCTCGCCGCCCCACGGCTGGACCGTCGGCGGGTCGTTGGTCGGGTCGCCGTTGGCGAAACGATCCGGAAAGATCTGGTAAAAAATGGCGTCCTGTACCCAGTCGGGAGTACGGAAGACCTCCTCGGGCCGCCAGGAGTAAGTAAAAGGAATGACCGCTTCCGTGGCCCTCGTGCCGTCACGGCCCAGGTAAAAACTGGGCCCGCTCGCGAGGTATGCTCGGAAATAGTATTCCAGCGGGGGCGGCACGCCTTCCAGCCTGGCCTGCAGGTATAGTGAGCGCTTGGTGGCGGCGTAGGGATAGAGGGGGAGGAAGTCCCAACGGCCGCCCGCGCGGTAATGAAGGAATGCCGCCGCCGGCAAGGGCGGGCGCAGCCGCAGCCGTACGACGAGGCTCTCCGGCCCGGTGGGGTGAAGGTAGCGGCGCTGCTGTCGGTGATGGAGGCGTAACTCTGTGTCCCTCATCTAGCCCCTTGAACCCCCTCGTGGGCCGGCAAGAAAGTACGGGGAACGGCCGCAACGGGCTGGCCGCTTCCCCTAATAGTTTGGGGGAAAAGCACGCCTGCTATTACTTAAACATCACCGCCAGCCGGGCTTTGCGCGAGGGCGAGGGCGCAAGCCGGCCGCTCACCCCAGATAACCGAGAAGGGAACCCCGGTTGACGTTGCTGCGGTTCGTGTGTTAAATTGCTCCTGGCCCGGGCGAGAGGGGCCTCTTGTCCTGGGGGAGGGAGAGCGGTGGGCGACGAGTATGCCGTGGTTGCACGCGAGCTCGCAAAAAACTTTAACGGTCTCTGGGCGGTAGACAGGGTTAGTTTTGCCATCCGCCACCAGGAATGCTTCGGCTTTTTGGGCCCCAACGGTGCGGGTAAGACGACCACGGTGAAGATGATTTGTTGCCTCTCCCCGGTCACCTCCGGCGAGTTGCGCGTGCTGGGCTACCCACCGCGCAAGGCGCGCGAGATCAAGCGGCGGCTAGGTGTGGTCCCCCAGGAAGACAACCTGGATGTGGAGCTGACCGTACTGGAGAACCTCCTGGTCTATGCCGGCTATTTCGGCCTGGGGGGCCGCGAGGCAAAAAAGCGGGCCATGGAGTTGCTTGATTTCATGGGCCTGGGGGACAAGGCAAATAAGCCGGTGGAGGAACTCTCCGGCGGGATGAAACGCCGCCTCACTTTGGCGCGCGCCCTGATTAACCGGCCCTCCTTGCTGGTGCTGGACGAACCGACGACGGGACTCGACCCCGAGGCGCGCCAGTTGGTCTGGCAACGCCTGCGTCACCTGAAGGAGGAGGGAATCACGCTCATTCTCACCACCCATTATCTGGAGGAGGCAAGCTCCCTCTGTGATCGCCTGGTGATCATGCATCAGGGGCGGATTCTCGAAGAAGGCGAGCCGGCGGCCCTGGTGGCCAAGCATATCGGCGAGCGGGTGCTGGAAGTAGAAGTGCCGCGGGAGCACCGGGCCTCACTGCTGGAGCTGCTGCAGCCCGTCTGCCGCGGCTGGCAGCAGGTAGGAGAAGTCCTGTTTTTTTACTTTGACCGGGAAGCGCCTTTGGAGGAGCGCCTAGGCCTTTTCCCGCACCCCCTCTCTTTCCGGCGGGTGCGGCCGGCCGGTCTGGACGACGTCTTCTTCAAGCTCACCGGAAGGGGGCTCGCGGGGTGAGGGACCTTCTGCTCTGGCCGCGGCTCACCGGGCTCGTTTGGCGCGTCTTCTGGCGCAACCTTACCGTTTTCAGGAAGAACTGGAAGGCGAACATTATGTTCAATTTCATCGAGCCCATCCTCTACCTGGCCGCTATGGGTTACGGCCTCGGCAGTTACGTCCGGGATGTCGGCGGGGTGCCGTACATATCCTTTCTTGCGCCCGGTCTGGTGGCTTCCTCGGCGATGTGGGCGACGGCGGCCGAGTGCACTTACGACAGTTTTACCCGGCTCCACTACCAAAAAGTCTACCATGCCATCATCGCCACGCCGGTGAGCGTGGAGGAAGTAGTCGCGGGCGAAATGCTCTACGGCGTCTTTAAGAGCGTCC
>JACIYD010000336.1 GCA_014360105.1 Clostridia bacterium | reverse complement strand
ACCCGCGGGCCGTGCCCGTAGTAGAGCTGCATCCCCACTTTAAAAAGCGAGACTTCGGGCAGCAATTCCTTCACCAGTTGCTCCGCTTCGGCCAGCGTGGGCACGTCCAGGGCAACGATCACGCGTTCGTTTGCCCGCACCGCACCGTTTCCCCCTAAGTGCTATTTTTGGGTAGAAAAGCTCGCTCGCCGCGATGCTCAAGTCTTACAGGTGTGCTGGCGGCGGGGGGTCCGACCCCGCGTTAGGCGCCGCCTCGCGCCGCCCCCACCAGTTCGGCAAGGCGTGTTATCCCGTTTTGCCGGCAGTAATCCTCCAGGCCCTCCAGCACGGCGAGTGCGGCCCCGGGGTTTATAAGCGTGGCCGTGCCGATGCCCACCGCCCGCGCCCCGGCAAGGATGAACTCCAGCGCATCCGCGGCGCTGCTGATTCCTCCCATACCCAGGAGCGGCACTCCGGGGAGGGCCCCCGCCACTTCCCACACCAGGCGCAGCGCCACCGGCTTGATGGCCGGGCCGGAAAGGCCGCCCACAACATTGCCGAGGTACGGCCGGCGCCGGGTAAGGTCGATGGCCATGCCCGGCAGGGTGTTGACCAGGCTCAGGGCGTCGGCCCCGGCCTCGACCGCGGCCCGTGCCACGGCCGCCAGGTCCGTCACCATGGGCGCAAGTTTTACCAGCAGCGGTAACCGCGTCCGCCGGCGTACCGCGGCCACCACCGCCGCGGCCGTCTCGGGCCGGCTGCCGAAAAGCGCGCCACCCTCGCGCACGTTGGGACAGGAAATATTCACTTCCAGCGCCGCCAGTCCCTCGGCCTCGCCCAGGCGTTCCGCCACCGCCGCGTATTCCTGCGGCGTGCGCCCCGCGACGCTGGCGATTACCGGAACGCCCTGCCGCCGCAACACGGGCCAGATCTCCTCAAGGAAGTAGGACACGCCCGGGTTCTCCAGCCCGATGGCATTGAGCAGGCCCGCCGGCGTTTCCGCAAGACGCGGCGGCGGGTTTCCCGGCCAGGGCTCCAGGGTGAGGCTCTTCACCGTCAGGGCTCCCAGGCGTTTCAGGTCGAGGTACGGCACCAGCTCCAGACCGAAGCCGCAGGTGCCGCTGGCCAGTACCACGGGATTGGCCAGGGTGAGCGGACCCAGAGCGGTGGTGAGGTCAGAGCGCATCCCAGGCCACCCTTTCGGCGGGAAAGACGGGCCCCTCGGCACAGACCCGCTCATAGCGCGTCCGGCCGCCGCGCACCGGCACCGCGCAGCCGCGGCACAAGCCGGTGCCGCAGGCCATCACCTCTTCCAGGGAAACGAAGGTGGGCGTTTCGGCCCGCGCGCCCAGCCGGGCCACCTCGCGCAGCATCTCCCGCGGCCCGCAGGCGTAAAGGGCCGCTGCGGCTTGCGGCCGCAAGTAGCGGGCAAGGAGTTCCGTGACCGGGCCGCGGTAGCCGGCACTGCCGTCCACGGTGGCTACGGCGGGTGCGATGCCGCGGGCGGTGAGGGTGGAAAGGCGGTAAAGGCCGGCGGCGCTCTCCGCCCCCGCGAGAAAGACGACTGGTATGCCCCCGCGGTGGAGCGCGGTGGCCAGGAAGAGAAGGGGCGCCACCCCCAGCCCGCCTCCCACCAGGAAACAGGGGCCGTCGCGCGGCGGTGCGGGGAAACCCCGGCCCAAGGGCCCGAGGACGTCCAGGCGCTCGCCTGCCCGGCGGCCCGCCAGCCAGGCGGTGCCCCGCCCCCTTACCTGGTAGAGCAGCGCCACCGTCCCCTCCTCTCGGTCCGCCTCACAGATGCTCAACGGCCGCCGCAGCAGGGGGTCGTGGCCCTCACCCACCCGCAGGTGAAGGAACTGGCCGGGAACGGCCGCCGCGGCCACCTCGGGCGCGGCCAGCACCAAATGGTAAACCTGGCCGCCTAACGCTTGCTGGGAGACCACCGGCACCTTAATTGGCCCAGCCAAGCGCTTTCGCTCCCCCTGCCGGCAGGAAATCTTGCAGCGCCGCCAGGTGGAAGTCCTCCCCCTGGCGCAGCGCTTCCAGCGAGCGCGCCAGCGCGCGCACCGTATCGAGGCTGGTAAAGCAGGGCACGCCCAGCTCTGCCGCCGCCCGCCGGATCTGGTAGCCCTCCCGCTCCGGCCCGCGCCCGTGGCTTAAAGTGTTGACCACCAGGTCGATGCTGCCCTCCCGCACGTGGTCGACGATGTGCGGGCTGCCCTCGTGCAGTTTGTACACCCGCTTTACCGGCAGGCCGGCCCGGGTAAGAAAGGCGGCGGTGCCGCCGGTTGCCCAGAGGGCAAAGCCCTGGGCCGCCAGCCCTTTGAGGATGGGCAGCGCGCGGCGCTTATCTTTGTCCGCAATGGTGGCCAGCACCGTCCCGCTCTTCGGGATACGGTAACCGGCCGCGGTCAGGCCTTTATAAAGAGCTTTGGCCAGCGTCAGATCGACGCCGATGACCTCCCCCGTCGATTTCATTTCCGGCCCCAGGTAGGTATCGACCTTCGGCAGCTTGGCAAAGGAGAAGACCGGTACCTTTACCGCGACGTGCCCGGCCGGGGCCCGTTACCCGC
>JACIYD010000335.1 GCA_014360105.1 Clostridia bacterium | reverse complement strand
AATGTTCCTGGCCATGGCCAAGGATATCCGGGTCATCCTTATTAAATTGGCCGACCGGCTCCACAACATGCGCACCCTCGGCTACCAGGCGCCGGAGAAACAACGGGAAATCGCAGCGGAGACACTCGAGATTTTTGCTCCCCTGGCACACCGCCTGGGGATTTTTCGCCTTAAGTGGGAACTGGAGGACCTGGCGCTCCGTTACCTTCATCCGGAGGTCTATTACGACCTCGTGGAGCAAATCGCGGTCAAGCGCCAGGAGCGGGACGAATACCTGAAGGACCTTATTCGGGCCTTGGGCGAGAAGCTGGAGGCCAGCGGCATCAAGGCCAAAATCGGCGGCCGGCCAAAACACTTTTACAGCATCTACGACAAGATGCGCAAAAAACATTGCGGTCTTAACGAGATTTACGATTTGATCGCCGTCCGGGTACTGGTCGACAGCGTCAAAGATTGTTATGCCGTGCTGGGGATCGTGCACAGTCTCTGGAAACCGATACCGGGGCGTTTTAAGGATTATATTGCCATGCCCAAGCCGAACATGTATCAGTCGCTCCACACGACCGTCCTGGGCCCCGATGGCGAGCCCTTTGAGATTCAAATTCGTACCTGGGAAATGCACCGGACGGCCGAATACGGCATCGCCGCACACTGGCGTTATAAAGAGGGACGGCAGGCCAGTGACAAAGAGTTTGAGGAGAAGCTCTCCTGGTTGCGGCAACTGCTTGAGTGGCAGCGTGAAATGCGGGATCCGCGGGAGTTCATGGAAAGCCTTAAGATCGACCTCTTTGCCGATCGGGTTTACGTCTTCACTCCCAAGGGCGACGTGGTGGAACTGCCGGCCGGTTCGGTGCCCATTGATTTTGCCTACCATGTGCATACGGCGGTGGGGCACCGCTGCGTGGGAGCAAAGGTCAACGGCCGCATCGTTCCTCTGGATTACCAGTTAAAAACGGGCGACATTGTGGAGATCCTCACAGCCAAGGGGGGTAAGCCGAGTCGTGATTGGCTTACCCTGGTTAAGACTTCCCAGGCAAGAAACCGCATCCGCCAATGGTTTAAGAAGGAGGAACGGCAGGAAAACAGCCTCCGCGGCCGTGAGTTCCTGGAAAGGGAGGCGCGCAAACAGGATCTGCCGTTGGAAATGCTTAAGGCGGAGAACCTGGAGAAAATCCTTGGAAGGTTTAACTTCCTTACGGTAGAAGACCTCTATGCCGCCGTGGGCGATGGGGCTTTGAGTGCGGCCCAGGTTCTGGGCCGGCTCAAGGAAGAGATGGGCCTGCCTCCGCCGCAGGAAGAAGCGCCCCCGTTGATCGTCCCCTTGCCGCGGCGCCGCCGTTCCACTTCGGGGGTTCAGGTGCGGGACGTGGGCAACGTGGAGGTACGCCTCGCTCATTGCTGCCACCCGCTTCCCGGGGACCTCATCCTGGGCTATGTTACCCGGGGGCGTGGCGTCTCGGTGCACCGGGCGGACTGCCCGAACATCCTGCACCATAAAGCGGTGGAGCAGGAACGCATCATCGAAGTAGGCTGGGAAGAAAACGCGGAGTCCGTATACGAGGTGCAGATTGCCGCATTGGCCGTCGATCGGCCGCGGTTGACGACCGATATCATGACCGCCATTGCCGATACGAAAACGATTATTAATGCCGTCCACGCCCGGGCGATGAAAAACAATCTGGCCGCGGTGGACCTGAAGATCGAGATTTCCAGCCTGGAGCAACTGCAGTATATCATGGACAAGGTCCGCCGCATTCGCGATGTCCTGGAAGTGAAAAGGGTCACCCCTTCATAAAGCGGCGAGTAGCACAAGACTTTTAGCATCGCGGCGAGCCGGGCTTTTCGCGTCGGAATTTTGGGGAGTCAAGGCGTATGCGCGCCGTAGTGCAGCGGGTGAGCAAGGCCCGCGTGCTTATTGATGGGGAGGTAACGGGGAGTATTGGCCCCGGCTTGGTCGTGTTACTGGCCGTGGGCGAAGAGGATGACGCCGAGCACGCGCGCTATCTGGCGGAAAAAATCGCCCATCTGCGCATCTTCCATGACGATACCGGCAAAATGAACCGCTCCGTTCTGGAGTTGGGCGGGGAAGTACTCGTCGTTTCTCAGTTTACCCTTTACGGCGACTGCCGCAAAGGGCGCCGCCCCAATTTTACGCGGGCCGCCGGGCCGGAAAAAGGTTACCTCCTTTACGAACTTGTGATAGAATATCTCCGTAATTACGGCTTGAACGTAGCCACGGGCCGTTTCGGGGCAAAGATGCTCTTAGAGATCCACAACCACGGGCCCGTCACCATTTTACTGGACAGCGAAAAAGTATTCTAGGGGGCAGCAGGCAAAAGGGGGGAAACGCCCGACGGACCCGGTCGGGCCGGGCAATGCTGCTTGAGACGATCGAGATCCCCGGGTTCTATACCAACTGTTACCTCGTCGGCTGTGAGGCGACCGGGGAAGCGGCGGTCATCGATCCGGGCGGCGAGGCGGGGCGTAACTTGCGCGCGATCAAACAAAAGCGGCTCAAAGTGCGCTACACCATCAATACCCACGGTCATATCGACCA
>JACIYD010000334.1 GCA_014360105.1 Clostridia bacterium | reverse complement strand
ATCAATACTACCTCGCTGCCCTGGGGGACAGAACTCCCTGCCGGGGGAAGGGTGCGCAATACCGTGCCGGGCGGCGCCGTCTGGTCGTATACCTCTTCTCTCCGGGTGCTCATCTTGAGATTTGCCTCTTCCAGCGCCAGCCGTGCCGCGCGCGTATCCAGGCCCGCCACCGGAGGCACCTGGGTTAGCGCCGGGCCCAAACTCACTTCCAGTACGACCACCCGGGAGCGCTTCACCCTTTCGTGTGCCGCCGGCTCCTGTGCCAGCACATGCCCCTCTTTAATCTGAGGGTGGTAACGCTTTTCGCCCAACTGCCACCGCAGCCCGCTCGCCGCCAGCACTCGCTGCGCCTCGGCCAACGGCAGCCCTACCACCGAGGGTACTTCCACTTCCGCCACGGCCCAGTACAACTGCCAGCCGCTGTAAAGACCGTAGATGGCGGCGGCGAGCACCAGGGGGACGACCCACCAGCGCAGGCGCCGCTTCACTCTACCCTGCTCCCGCTTCACGGGCTGTTGCTCCCCTTCCTTCCCTGCCGGCGGCGCTTCGGTTACCGGCCCGGGCGGGGCGAGTATCCTGGTGGGTTCCTCGCCACCGAGCGCCAGCTTTTCCAGTTCACGCCGCATGGCCGTCGCATCGGCGTAGCGGTCTTCCGGCCGTTTGGCCATTCCCTTGAGAATGATACCCTCCAGCGCGGGCGGGATCTTTTCGTTGTAGCAGCGCGGGGGCGGAGGCTCGCTTTGCAGGTGCTGCATGGCCACCGCCACCGGTGTCTCCCCCTGAAAAGGCAGCGTCCCGGCCAGCATTTCGTAGAAAACGATGCTCAAGGCATACAAATCGGACCGGGCGGTTGCCACTTCGCCCCTGGCCTGTTCCGGGGAAAGATAATGCACCGAACCGATAATCGTTCCCGGAAAGGTGACCGTGGCCTCGGTGGCCGCCCGGGCCAGGCCGAAGTCGGTAACCTTGACCCGGCCGCCGGGGGTGACCAGGATGTTGTGCGGTTTGATGTCGCGGTGAATGATGCCGTTGGCGTGGGCGTGCTCCAATGCGTCGAGCAGTTGTATCATCAGGCCGATGGCTTCGGCCACCGGCAAAGGAGCGCGCTGGCGAAGAAGTTCTTTCAGCGTCCAGCCCGGGACGTATTCCATCACAAGATAATGATAAGGCCCCTCTTCGCCCACATCGTAAATGCTCACGATGTTCGGA
Source organism: Clostridia bacterium (assembly GCA_014360105.1). Classification (GTDB taxonomy): domain Bacteria; phylum Bacillota; class DSM-521; order Neomoorellales; family SLTJ01; genus JACIYD01. The sequence goes on along the minus strand of JACIYD010000334.1, from coordinate 1,349 downwards.
TGGGAAAGACGGGCCACCGCTTGCGCTTCCTGGCGGAAGCGCGCCACAAAGGCCTGATCGCCGGCGTACTGTTCCCGCAAGATCTTGATGGTCACCGGGCGGCCGAGGAGAAGGTCCTCCCCCTTGTAGACCACGGCCATACCGCCGCTCCCCAGCGGTTCGGTGATCCGATAGCGTTTACCGAGCACTACCCCCTGCAAATCTCCCTACCTCACCCTCTCGTTCCCCTGCCCGGCCAGCGCCGCCAGGAAAAGCTCCCTTGCCAGGGGAGCGGCCACTTCGCCACCTGACCCGGCGTTCTCCACCACTACCGTCACCACTACTTGCGGCGCGGCGACCGGGGCAAAGCCGGTGAACCAGGCGTGGGGCGGGCCATGGGGGTTTTCCGCGGTGCCCGTCTTGCCCGCCACCGGTACACCCGGCATGGCGGCCAGCCTCGCGGTACCCCGCGCTACCGCCGCCGCCATGCTCTCGCCCAGAAAGCGCGCCACCGCCGGGGGGAAGGGCTCAAGGCGCGCCGTTTTCTGTGGCAGCGCCACCACCCGGCCGCTACTGTCCCTCACCGCCGCCACCAGCCGGGGTGCGGCGGCACTGCCGCCGTTGGCCACGGCTGCCGTAAGCCAGGCCACGTGTAAGGGGGTCATCATCACTTTGCCCTGACCGATGGCCGCTTCCACCAGGCCGTTAGCCTCAAGCCGGCCCAGGGGAAAAGAACTTGCGGCCGTAGGCAGGTCGAAGGGAACTGGCCGCCCGAAGCCCCAGGCCGCCGCCGCCCGGCCGAAGTCTTGGGTGTTTAGGGTAAGCGCGAGGCGCCCCACGGCCGCGTTACAGGAATGCACCAGGGCCTCTTGCAGATTGACCACCCCATGAGCGCGGGTGCAACGCAGGCGCCGGCCGCCGATCTCGAGATAGCCGGGACAGGAAAACTGCCTCTGCCTCGCCGCCGGATCGGTCTCTAAAGCCGCCGCCGCGGTCAACAGCTTGGCCACCGAGCCCGGCGGATAAAGGCCGTTCAAGGCGCGGTTGAACAACGGCGCGTCCGGGTCCCGGCTCAATTGCGGCCAGCGGCGCTCGATTTCTTCCGGGTCAAAGCTGGGCGTACTCGCTAGGGCCAGCACCCGCGCCGTTTGCGGCTCCAGGACGACGACGGCACCGCGCCGCTCCCCAAGCAACGTCATTGCATTTGCCTGAAGCGCCATGTCCAGCGTCAGAATAACGTCGTAGCCTTTTGCCCGGCGGCCGGCCAACCGCCGCAACTTGTTACGCAGGCCTTCCCGGCCGGTCAGGCCCGCCAGCCAGTCGTTTGCGGCCGCCTCCACCCCCGCAAAACCGTAACGCACGGCGAGATA
>JACIYD010000333.1 GCA_014360105.1 Clostridia bacterium | reverse complement strand
TTCCCCGCGTACGCGGGTAAAACGCCGTACTTTGCCGGCGTCGACCGCGCCCGCTTTCGCCGGCCAGTACTGCCGGGAGACCAGTTGCGCCTCGAAGTGGAATTAGTACACTTGCGCGGCAATGCCGGCAAGGGGCGGGGGCGGGCTTACGTGGAGGAGGTAATGGCGGCCGAGGCCGAAATCCTTTTTTATCTTGGCTAGCCTGGGAGGGGTGGCTCCTGTTTTCATCATCGCTATTTGTCGCTCTGATTCTTGCCTTTGTCCTGGCTTATTACCTCACGCCTCTGGCCAGATACCTGGCCATCCGCTGGGGCGCTCTGGACCAAACAGAGAAAAGGAAAATTCACCAGACTCCTGTTCCCCGGCTGGGCGGCCTGGCCCTTTACCTGGCATATACTTCGGTCAGCCTGTTCTTGCTGCCGCGGTCGGCGCACACCGCCGCCCTGCTCTTGGGCGGCACGGCCATGTTTCTGGTCGGTGCCCTCGATGACCTGAAGGGGCTCAACCCGCGAACAAAGCTGGCCGGCCAGGTAGCAGGCGCCCTTTTGGCCTACTTCCTGGGCCTGAGGGTCGATTTCCTCACCAATCCGTGGGACGGCATGTTCTTTCTGGGCAGCTTGAGCCTGCCGGTAACCGTACTCTGGCTGGTGGGGATCACCAATGCTTTGAATCTTATCGACGGCCTTGACGGTCTGGCTGCCGGCGTGGCCACCATTGCCGCCGTCACTCTGGCCGTGGTCGCCTGGCTGGAAGGGCAGGCTCAGGCGGCGACCGCCGCCCTGGTACTGGCTGCCGTCACCCTGGCTTTCTTGCGCTTTAACTTTTACCCGGCCCAGCTTTTCATGGGGGACAGCGGTGCCATGTTTCTTGGCTTCAACCTGGCGGCCCTCGCCGTCCTGGGTACGGCCAAGAGTACCACGGTGCTTTCCCTCCTGGTTCCGGTGCTGGCCTTGGGTCTCCCCATTCTCGATACTTCCTGGGCAATCCTGCGCCGCCTTTATCACGGTCAGCCTATCTTCGGCGCCGACAAGGAGCATTTGCACCACCGCTTGCTCCGCTTGGGGCTGCACCAGCGCCAGGCGGTACTCCTCATCTACGGCATGCATATTTCGCTGGGTATTTCCGCTGTCCTGTTGGCCATGCTGACCACTGCGCAGAGCATTCTTTTCCTGGCCGCGGTAACCGTTGCCGCCCTGGTGTTGGTCAACCTGCTCGGTCTTTCCGCGGGAGAGGTCGGCAAAGCACAAACGCACGACCGCTCCCATACTAAGTCCTGGCAGACAGGACCCCCAGTTTAACGGTCCGGCGGCTGGGCAAGATATGAGGAGGAACGGTTGAATTGCGGGGTGGCCTTTCGTGCGCGTCCTCCTGATCAACCCCCCGTCAAAGGGGATTTATTACCGCCTTGGCCTGGTGCTCCCGCCCTTGGGTCTGGCTTATCTGGCGGAACTGGTGCGCCGGCGTGGCCACGGGGTAGACATCCTCGACTTGAACGTTGACCGCCACGCGCTCGACAGCCTGGACTGGACGGCGTGGGACCTGGTGGGCATTTCCGGCGATACCAGCCGCCACCCGGCGGCCATGGCGATTGCGCAGCGGGCCAAGGAAGCGGGCCGCATCGTGGTCATGGGCGGCTATCACGTCACCTTCATGGACGAAGAAACCTTAAAGAGCGGTGTCGTCGACTACGTCGTACGGGGCGAGGGAGAGAACATTTTTCCCGAGCTGGTGGACTGCCTTGCCGCCGGCGACAACCCGGCGCGCATCTGCGGCCTTTCTTACCTGGTGGACGGCCGGATCTACCGCACCCCTGCCGCCGCGCCGGTTGGGGATCTCGAGACCTTACCGCCTCCGGCGCGCGACCTCCTGCCGATGCGTAAGTACCGCCACAGTCACTTGAGCGGCCGGCGCTTAACGAGCATGGTGACCAGCCGGGGCTGCCCGTACAACTGCTATTTCTGCTCCTCCTCGAGTTTTGCCGGCCGGCGCTGGCGGGCGCGCAGCGCCAAAAGTATAGTAAACGAAATGGAACAGGTAACCAAGCGCTATGACTATGGTGCCATTGCCTTTATGGACGATAATTTTACCTTGAGTCCCCGTCGGGTGCACGAGGTTTGCCAGGAAATCCTCAAGCGAGGCCTGGACATTTTCTGGTGGTGCTTTGCGCGCGTCGATACCATCGTACGGAACGAGCGCATGGTCGAGGAAATGGCCCGGGCCGGGGCAAAGATGGTTTTCCTGGGGCTTGAAAGTGCGAGTGAGAATGTGCTTGTGGCTTACAAGAAGGGCTTTACCACCGATATTGCCGCCAGGGCCGTAAAAATGCTCAAGAGCTATGGCATCCGCGTTTGGGGAAGTTTTATCGTTGGCGGTCTGGGAGAAACCAAAGAAGCGATCAGACAGACGGTGGAATACGCGCGCTGGCTCAACCCGGATATTGCCGAGTTCTCGATTCTCACGCCCTTTCCGGGCACCCAACTCTTCCGCCAGGCCCAGGCGGAAAACCGGATCATGACTTACGACTGGTCTCGTTTTGACGGTGGCCACGCAGTGATGCACACGGGAAAAC
>JACIYD010000332.1 GCA_014360105.1 Clostridia bacterium | reverse complement strand
AGGCTTCTGGCTCCGGCGGGCTCCCGGCCGAGGCGCCCTCCATGGCGCCGCGGCCGCTTCGGCCATCCGTGGCCTTCGGCCCGCCTCCGCCCTCGCCCTCGCGCAAGTTCGGCTCACCGCGACGCGGAAAGTCTTGCGCTGTGAGCCAAAGACCGCCCGACAAAAGTGGGGATACGCCAGTATGAAATGTGGTATTGCAAAGAAAAAAGTAGCCCATGAGGGCTACCAGTTTTGAGGAAGACGATGTCGCCTGCAATCAGGGAAGGCGGGTGCTACAGGCGTCTACGCGCACCGGTGCCGCTAGAACTTGGTCAAGTAACGCCGGATCTCCCAGGGGTGTACCTGCTCGCAATACTCTTTCCACTCGATTTCCTTGGCCTCAACGAAGCGCTGATAAATGTGGCTTCCCAGTGCTTCCTGGATAACTCGGTCTTGCTTCAGTTCCTCAAGAGCCTCCTTAAGATCTACGGGCAAAAGACCGATTCCCCGCTCGCGGCATTGCTCGGGCGAGAGGTCATACACGTTGCCGCTGAAAGGAGGAGGAGGCTCAGTACGGTTCTTGATGCCGTCCAATCCCGCCGCCAGGCAAACGGCAAAGGCCAAATACGGGTTACAGGCAGGGTCGGGGTTGCGCAGCTCAATCCGCGTGGAACGGCCCCTCTTTGCCGGAATACGGATTAAAGGGCTGCGATTCTGGTAGGACCAACAGATGTAAACGGGCGCTTCGAAGCCGCTAATGAGGCGCTTGTATGAATTCACCGTGCAGTTGGTGATGGCCGCGAGCGCCCGGGCGTGGGCAAGCAAGCCGCCGATGAAATAGCGTGCCGTACTGCTCAATTGGTCCGGGCTGGAAGCATCGTAGAAGACATTTTCCTCCCCCTGGTGAAGGGAAATGTTTAAGTGCATACCGGAGCCGGGGATACCGGCAATCGGCTTGGGCATGAAGGTGGCGTGTAACCCGTGGCGCTGGGCAAGCGTACGCACGACGAACTTAAAGGTCATCACCTTGTCCGCCATGTCGAGCGCCTCACTATATTTGAAGTCGATTTCGTGCTGACCGGGTGCCACTTCGTGGTGTGAGGCCTCTACTTCAAAACCCAGCTCCTGCAGGGTCAGGATAATGTCGCGGCGCGCATCTTCCCCCAGGTCCACCGGTGTCAGGTCGAAATAGCCGCCCTCGTCATGCGTCACCAGAGTAGGCTTACCTTCCCCATCGGTGTGGAAAAGAAAGAACTCCGCCTCCGGCCCGACGTTCATCACGTAACCCATTTCCTTGGCCGTGGCCAGCACCCGCCGCAAAGTGGCCCGCGGACAGCCGACGAACGGCCTGCCATCGGGACCATAGACATCGCAGATCAGGCGGCCTACCGCCCCATCGTGGGGCCGCCAGGGAAAGATGACAAAGGTATCCGGGTCAGGCCGGAGGTACATGTCCGACTCCTCAATGCGTACAAATCCCTCAATTGAGGAGCCGTCGAACATGAGTTCCCCTGCCAGGGCCTTATCAAGCTGCTCCACGGGAATGGCGACGTTCTTGAGGACGCCCAGGATATCCGTAAACTGCAGACGAACAAATTTTACGTTATGCTGTCGTACCATTTCCCGGATCAGTTCGGAGGTCATTTGTGCCATCAGCGAAAACCCGCCTTTCCCCTGGATTACCACCCTAACAGGGGCTATTATAACATAACTTTCTTAAGAGAGAATGCGTGCCGCCTCCTCGGCGTCGAGGTCCATGATGAACGGGATGCCGCTCAATTCCGCCGCCTCCTTGGTCAGCGCCGCCAAATCGTCGCGACTGATGTATGCCAAGGCGAACTTCCGTGCCCCGCACATCAGTTGACGCAGTCCCTGGGCCAGGCGCTCGAAATAACTGTATACGCCGATCGCCCCGACCGGCAGCGCGGCAAAAGCGTCACCCACCATTTCCTTGACCTCGTTGGCCAAGACAAAGACCTGCTCGAGCGTTTCGCCGTACTGTTTGTACTCATTGGAAACCTTACCCTGTTGCAGCCGGGTACCGACGGTTTTGCCCACCATTGCCGCAGCCAGGGGCGCCCGCGACATGCCCACCGCCTTGACGTAAGGTGCGGCCAAGGCGAGGCCTTTGAAGACCTGGTCTTCCAGGGTAAAGCCACCGGCGATGGCTACCGGCGGCAAGTACTCGCCCTTGGCAGCCAGCCGGTCGAGGAAGCGACCCAGCATGACCTCAATGTAAACGGTGGGGATACCCCATTCGTTCATCATCCGCCAAGGGCTCATCCCGGTCCCGCCGCCGGCTCCGTCCACCGTTAAGAGGTCCAGGCGGGCGGCCGAAGCTAGCTTCACCGCGCGCGCCAGATCGACCGGGCGATAGGCACCGGTTTTGAGAAACACGTACTTGGCACCGGCCCGCCGCAGCTCCTCCACACGGGCCAGAAAGGCTTCTTCCTCTACCATCCCGATGCGGGAATGGCGCTCAAATTCCTTGAAGGCGCCCGCCCGGTAGGCGGCCTGTACCCGAGGGTCCGTAGGGTCAGGCAAAACGATGTAGCCGCGGCTCTTCAATTGGAGAGCACGTTCAAGACTATCCAGCTTCAC
>JACIYD010000331.1 GCA_014360105.1 Clostridia bacterium | reverse complement strand
GCTTAACGACGCCACGCGGCAGGATGCGGCCGAGGCCAGGCTGGGGGAACTGGCAGAAGTAATCGATACCGGCAGCAATTATCTGGGGGTGGTGGAGGGCCACTATAGCCGTGAGTTCGGGCAGGCCATGGCGGAAAGCGGATTGGTAATTGCCAAGGGACAGGCGAATTACGAGACGCTGGAAGGCACGCTTTTCGCCGGCACGAAAACCTTCTTCTTGTTGCGGGCCAAGTGCGCCGTCATTGCCGCGCACCTGGGCGTGCCGCCGATGGCCGCCGTGTTGGTCCAGAACCGGCCACGCCAAGGCGGTTAGCCCGGGGTTCCCGGCAGCGGCTGCCCGAACTACCTATGCCCGCTTGCCATCTTAACCACCGCAAGGGAGGGAGTATCACTGCATCCGCCTGATCTTGCGCGTCTGCGCCGCGTGGCTCTCGGACAGGAACCGGCCGACCTGGTGCTCACCGCTTGTCGCGTCCTCAACGTCTACACGGGCCAGTTACTGCCCGCGGGCCAAGTGGGCGTGGCCGGGGAATACATCGCTTACGTGGGGGGCGAAGAACGCCCTCTCGGGCCCAACACGAAGGTGATCGACGGGCAGGGGCAGATTTTGGTTCCCGGCTTCATCGATGCCCACGCCCACCTGGACGAGATGGTTGCCAGTCCCCCCGGTTACCTGGAAGCCGTGGTCCGGGGCGGTACCACGACCTTGGTCACCGACGCGATGGAGGTGGCCAACGCCATGGGTGCCGACGGGGTCAACTGGTTTCTCGAAGCGGTACGCGACCAGCCTACCCGGGTCTTCCTCCTGGTGCCGACGATGGTCCCCGGCAACCCGCGGCTGTTGCCCGGCCGGCGCCTGGGGCCGGCCGTGGTGGCCGCGCTCCTTGACCTCGCGGAAGTGGTGGGTCTGGGCGAGGTTTACTGGACACGCGTCGTCGCGGACGATCCCGAGCTCGACTCCCTCTTCGCCCTGGCCCGCGAGAAACGGAAAGTGATCGAGGGCCACGGGGCCGGGGCAAGAGGCGGGGGGCTGGCCGCCCTGGCCGTCAGCGGCGCCGGAGCGTGCCATGAGGCCATCAAGGTGGAAGAGGTCATGGAACGGCTTAGCTGCGGCCTTTTTACCATCCTGCGCGAGGGTTCGATCCGCCGGGACCTTGAGGCTCTGGCCCCCCTTGCCCGGGAAAGCATGGACTTCCGCCACCTGGGCTTGGGCAGCGACGGGATCGACCCGGCGGACCTTCTTGCCCAGGGCGCCATGGAATACGTCGTCCAAAAGGCCATCGACCTGGGATTCCCCCCGGTAACCGCCATCCAGATGGCCACGATCAATAACGCCACCCACTTCGGCCTGGACCACGTGCTTGGCGCCGTGGCTCCCGGGCGCTATGCCGACCTGGTGCTGCTGCCCCGGCTCGAGGAAATCCGCGCCACCTGTGTCATCAAGGGCGGCACGCCGGTGGCGGCACCGGGTTACGCTCCGGTGCGGGCGCGCCCCTACCTTTTTCCCCGAGCGGCGCGAGAAAAGCTCGATTTTCGCTGGCGCCTGGCTCCGGCCGACCTTTGCCTCAAGGCCTCTGGTACCGGCGAAGTAACGGTGCAGGTGGTGAGGCTTTTGGACGATATGGTCACCGCCTGGGAACGCGTAAGCTTACCCGTGCGGCACGGTCTGGTCCGGGCGGACGGGGCGGTCGGCCTCAACCTCGCCTTCGCGCGCAGCACGCTAGAGCCGCAGGAATACACCGTGGCCTTGGTGCGGGGCTGGCAATTGCAGGCCGGCGCCTGTGCCTCCAGTGCCACCTGGGATGCGCCGCACGTCGTCGGGGTCGGCGCCAGCGCCGCCGAGCTGGCTTTTGCCGCCAACCGGGTAGCCGAGCTGGGTGGCGGGGTGGCCGTGGTGCGCGGGCAAGAGGTCCTCGCCGAATTGGCCCTACCGGTAGGAGGAATCATCAGCGAAGAGCCGCTGGAAACGGTGGCGGCCAAGATGGAGGCCATCAACCGGGCTATCCGAGGCCTGGGCTACCCTCACTCCAACCCCTTTTTGGCCCTACGCGTGATGGGTTTTGTGGGAGTGCCGCGGTTGCGCCTTACCGCACGCGGCCTGGTGGATACCAAGAACCAGACCTTGGTGCCGGTAATCACGACCTAAGTCGGCCGGTGGTCCCCCCGAGTGCTATCAAGTGCTGCCCGGCGCTATTTGAACCCCAAGGAAAGGCACAAGCGAGCTGCGCTGCGCCTCACGCTCCACAGTCTTTCCTATTTGGAGCGGCAAAGCGACGGAGCGGCTCTTAGCCGCATTGGAGGCGAAACAGGGCGTACTCGTTAATCTGCTCCTTTATCTCTGGCTGTATGGCGGTGCTGCCGGGGCCAATACCGACCTTGGGAGCAACTTGCTATAATAATATTTTGGTGAGCAGTACTACCGACAGGGCTGCGTTAACAGTGCTGGGGTGGGAAGTATGCGCCAACAAGGCGGGCCGATGCACAACCTTCTGGAGAAGGATCTCGACTTCCTGGTATGAACCGTCGCCGACCGGAGAACCGACTACGAGCAGGTGAAAGAAATCGTCCGCGACAAGGAAGACC
>JACIYD010000330.1 GCA_014360105.1 Clostridia bacterium | reverse complement strand
GGTATAGGCGTTCTCGCCATAATTTACTTGGCGGGAAAGCGGCTTCTCCCGGCCTGGCCCGCCGTCACCTTCGGGCGCTACCTTTTCCTGGGCTTCGGCGGCTTTTTTGCCGTGCCCTGGCTCTTTCGCCGCCTCGGCTGGGGGTGAAGAGAAAAAAATGCTGCAAATGGCACGGCCTACCACGGGTGGGAGCTCAAAGATGGGGCTATTTCGCTTGCAATGGCTGGAGGCGGCCTTCGTCGAGGGCAATGGGCCAGCCGTAGGCGGCTTCGCTGAAGAGGGCCTCGGCTTCGTTGAGCGGCAGGCCTTTGAGGTCGACCTTTTTCAAATCTCCCTCGCCGACACCCACCTCAATGGCACGATAAAGATACTGCACCGCCTGGGGCATGAAACCCAAAAGCCTCGCCGCCACCACGTCGGTGGCCACCGGGTCGGTACCCGCAAGGAATAAGTGTGCCCAGACCGGCTTGCCCGCCGCCGGGCCCGTGCCCACCATGGCGGGTGCCGCGGTGACCAGGCTGAGGTCCACGGGGACCGCGCGCGCCATGGCGGCGATAAAGGGATGCAGCTTTTCGTGAATGCCGCGCTGCGTCTTGGGGAGGCCGTGGATCTCGGCCGGCGGCCAGCTTAGGGCGACGTTTTTCAGGGTGGCGGTCATGGTCGCCTCGGCGTGTATTTTCAGCGGGGTGAGGGAGATATGGATGGTCATTTCCCGGTAAAGGCGGTTCACGGGGGTGCGGCGCGGCGCCTCAAGACCAGCGTCGTCGAGGTCCACCTCCACGTAGGGGCCGTAGTTCAGGTCGACGAATTCCACCGCTTCGGCCGCCAGCACCGGTGCCAGGCCGCACTCTTGGATTACCTGGGGCGTGGGTGCGCCGCCCGCGCCGCCGGCCACCACCACCCGCCGCGGATGGCGTTCTTTGACCCAGCGGAGGAGGGCGGCCAGCATCCCGGGTGAGATGACCGTGCCCGTGTGCGCCGGTTTGGGTTGTACCAGGTTGGGGGTGACGACTACCGTATCGTCGGGACGGATCAGGCCGTCAAGAGGCAAGAGCGACAGCGCCTCTGCCAGGCCCAGGGTCTCCTCTTCGTTTTTTACCACCGCGACGGTGGCGCGGGGGATGCGTCTGGCGCGCAAAGCAAGTTTCCCTCCGTTTTGTGCTTTTTCTCTTTATGCCCGTAGACCGCCGTAGGCCGGTATCTTCGCGCACTTCTTCACCGGCCGGTGGCGCCTTGGCGGGGGCAGCGACCGTTAATAGCATGCCCGAGGCTCTGCCCGGATATGGGGGCGGGAAAGGTAGGTGGTGCGGTACCTCTTGGTGATGCTTATCTCGAGCGAGGTATGGGGGCAGGAAAAGGGGGCACCCTGTCGAATACAGGCATCATCTCCGTCCCGGCCGGGACTTTTTCCGGGGCGGGCCGCCGCCGTACGGGCGGGCAAACCGAGTAGGAGGGAAAGGACTTGCAAGAGGCAAGGCGCTTACAGGCTCTGCCACCGTATCTTTTTCGCCGTATCGAGGAGAAAATCGAGCGGGCGACGCGGGAAGGGCGCGAGGTGATCAGCCTGGCCATCGGCGACCCGGACCGGCCCACGCCGGCACACATCGTGGAGGCCATGGTCAAAGAGGTACACGACCCGGTCAATCATACCTATCCCACTTCCATCGGGCTGGTGGCCTTCCGGGAGGCGGTGGCGGCATGGTATCGGCGCCGCGGGGTGGAAATCGAGCCCCAGGGTGAAGTGGTAACCCTTATCGGCTCCAAAGAAGGCCTGGCCCACATCCCGTTCTGCTACCTCGACCCCGGGGACGTCGCCCTCTTGACCGACCCCGGTTACCCGGTTTACCGGAGTTGCACCATCCTGGCGGGAGGAGAGCCGTACTTCCTGCCCCTCGCGCCAGAAAGAGGTTTTCTGCCTGACTTTAGCGCCGTCCCGAGCGAGGTGGCACGCAAGGCCAAACTCCTCTTCCTTAATTACCCGAATAACCCCACGGCCGCGGTGGCGAGCGTGGACTTCTTCCATGAGGCGGTAGCCTTTGCCCGCACTTACGATCTCCTCATCTGCCACGACGCCGCCTATATTGATATCACCTACGACGGCTACCGCGCACCGAGCTTTCTTGAGGTGCCTGGCGCCAAGGAAGTGGCCATCGAGTTCGGTTCCCTCTCCAAGCCTTACAATATGACCGGCTGGCGCCTGGGTTGGGTGGCGGGGAACGGCGATGCGGTAAGCGTGCTCGGGCGGCTGAAGAGCAACCTCGATTCCGGCTGCTTCCAGGCGGTGCAGAAGGCGGCGGGGGTGGCCGCCCTGCTGGGACCGCAGGACTGCGTGCGGGAGGTCTGCCGCCTTTATCAGCAACGGCGCGATTTGGTGGTGGAGGCGCTGAACGGCATGGGCTGGAAGCTGGAGAAGCCGCGTGCCACTTTCTATATTTGGGCGCCGGTGCCGCGAGGCTACACCTCGGCGGAGTTCGCGGAGATGCTCTTTGATCGCGCCCTGGTGATCGTCACGCCCGGTGAGGAATACGGCCAGGCCGGCCGGGGTTTCTTCCGCCTTTCACTTACGGTAGATACGGAGC
>JACIYD010000033.1 GCA_014360105.1 Clostridia bacterium | reverse complement strand
CCGCCTCCTTCCTGGAAACGTACCGCCTGAGTCGGGAGCGCCGGGCGGCACGCACGACCGACCTGGTGGAGACGCTGGGTCTGCCCGCGCCGCCGCGGCGGATTGAGGGCTACGACGTCTCGCACCTCGGGGGCGCGGCGGCCGTGGGCGCCATGGTGGTCTTTGTCGACGGCCGCCCGGAGAAAGCCGCTTATCGTCGTTTCCGCCTCAAGGAGGCCGGAGCGGCGGACGACTATGCCGCTTTGCGCGAGGTACTCCGGCGGCGGTTTGCGCGCGCCCTGGCCGGCGATGCCGGATTTGTCGCCCTGCCCGACTTGATCCTCATCGACGGCGGCAAGGGACAACTAGAGACGGCGCGCGAGGTGCTGGCCGAGTACGGTTTCGAGCGGCTGCCGGTCTACGGCCTGGCCAAGGAGGAGGAGCTGCTCTTTCCGCCGGCAGGACCGCCGCTGCGCCTGGGCCACGACCAGACAGCGCTCCAACTCCTCCAGGAGGTGCGCGATGAGGCCCACCGCTTTGCGCGGGACTATCACCGGAAGCTCCGGAGCCACGGGCCTTACCGCTCCGTCTTGGAAAGCATTCCCGGGGTCGGGCCCAGGCGGCGCCGCGCGCTGCTGGCCGCTTTCGGGTCTCTGGAAGGGTTGCGGCGTGCCGCAGTGGAAGAGATTGCGGCGGTGGCGGGCATGAACCGGCAGGTCGCGGCACGCGTCAAGGCATACTTGGAAGCGCTCTAGCCAGGTCTATCCCACTTTGTTCCTTGCGGTCTTTGGCTCCCTCGTTGGCGTTGGGATTGTCAGATATGGCCGGAGGTTGTCTCATGGGGGTGAGGGATTGGCACGTTATCGCCTGGTTGCTGTTGATCTGGACGGCACCTTGCTCAACAAGGACTGGGAAATCTCGCCGCGGGCGCGAGAGGCGATCCGCGCCGTACAGAGACAAAACGTTCACGTAACCCTGGCCACCGGCCGCATGTATGCTTCCACCCTGCGTTATGCCCGTGAGCTGGGGCTTGATCTGCCGCTGATTACCTATCACGGTGCGCTGGTAAAAACCTCGCAAGAGGGCCGGGTAATCTACCAGCGGCTGCTCCCGCGCACGTACGCCCGGGCCATCATCAACCTGGTCAAGGAGTTGGGCTATCCCGTCAACCTCTACTTCAACGACGGCATCGACCGGCTTTTCGTCGACCGGGTAAGCGCCGCCACGCGCCGCTACGCGCGGCAGTCCAGTGTGCCCTTTTATGAGGTTCCGGACCTGTTGGCCCTCCTCGACCGCGATCCCATCAAGGTGGTGGTCATTCACGCCGAGGAAGTGCTTGACGCTCTGGCCGAGGAAAGCCGCCGCCGCTGGGGTGAGGCGGTCTACATCACCAAGTCGGAGCCTACCTACCTTGAATTCCTCCACCCGGAAGCGACCAAAGGGAAGGGTCTGGCCGCGGTGGCCGCCTACCTCGGAATACTGCGGGAGGAAGTGATGGCCATCGGAGACAGCTACAACGATCTCGAAATGTTCCGCTATGCCGGTTTTGCCGTAGCCATGGGCAACGCAAGGCCGGAGATTAAGGCGGCGGCCCACTATGTCGCCGCTTCCAATGAGGAAGACGGAGTGGCACGGGTGCTCGAAGAATTCATTCTACGCCAGCGCTAGGGTTGGCCTTGGGGTGGGCGAAGTTGGGCAAGGAACAATACCTGGTCATCGTTACCGGTCTCTCCGGCGCGGGAAAAACACAGGCGGTCCGTTGCCTGGAGGACATGGGTTATTTCTGCGTGGATAATTTTCCGCCCGATCTGGTGCCTCGCTTTCTCGAACTGCTTGGCCAGGCCGAAGGCACCATCAACCGGGTGGCGCTCGTCATCGACGTCCGTGGGGGTCGCTTTTTCCCCTCCGTTTTTGAGGCGCTCGACTTCCTGCACCGCCAGGGCATCAAGTACGAGGTGCTTTTTCTTGACGCGGCGGACGAGATCCTGGTGCGGCGCTTCAAGGAGACGCGGCGCCGCCATCCACTTTCGCCCGAAGGCTCGGTGCTGGAGGGGATTATCGAGGAAAGGCACCGCCTGCAAGAGCTGCGCAGCCTGGCAAGCAAGATCATCGATACCAGCGAGCTTACGCCGCAGGAGTTGCGCCAACAACTTCAGGACCTCTTTGCCGGTACGGAGGCTACTCCCCTGCAGGTGACGCTAATGTCTTTTGGTTACAAGTACGGTGTACCTCTGGATGCCGACCTGGTGATGGACGTCCGCTTCCTGCCGAACCCCTACTACGTTAAGGAGTTACGTCCTTTTAGCGGTCACGACCGCTGTGTCGAGGAATACATCCTGCGCTCCCCGGCGGCGGCACAGTTCCTGGAAATGTTTATCACCCTTCTGCGTTTCCTTCTTCCCTATTACGTCAAGGAAGGCAAGACCCACCTGGTAGTGGCCATCGGCTGTACCGGCGGACTGCACCGCTCGGTGACCCTGACCAATAAAGTGGCCGCCGCCCTGCACGGCGAGGGCTACCGGGTGACGGTAAGGCACCGCGATTTACGCCGCGAGCAGCCCGACAACGGACGCTTTCTCGATTGACCGTACTCCCTCATTTCCCCAATCACTTTCAGGGTTGCTTTGGGCAGCCGCATACGCTATATTTTGGTTAATTGCAGCTTCCGCGAAGGAGTGAGGCAAGCCGTGGGCGTACAGGTAACCGATACCACCCTGCGAGACGGACAGCAATCCCTCCTGGCCACGCGCATGGCTACCCGTGACATGCTGCCCATTGCGGCCAAGATGGACGCCGTAGGTTTTCGCTCGGTGGAGGTTTGGGGCGGGGCGACCTTTGACAGTTGCCTGCGCTATTTGAAGGAGGATCCCTGGGCGAGATTGCGGCAACTGCGCAGCGCCTTTACCCGCACACCCCTGCAGATGCTGCTGCGGGGCCAGAATCTCGTCGGCTACGAACACTATCCGGACGATGTCGTCGAGGCCTTCGTGCGCTGCGCCCATGAGAACGGCATCCGCATTTTCCGCATTTTTGATGCCTTGAACGACGTGCGCAATATGCAGAAGGCGATAAGCGTAGCCCGTGGCCTTGGTGCCCACGTCCAGGCTACCATTTCGTATACCATCAGCCCCGTGCACCATCCGGCTTATTACGTGCGCGTAGGCCTGGCCCTGAAGGAAATGGGGGCGCATTCCCTCTGCATCAAAGACATGGCGGGCATCATCACCCCGGTGGCCGCCCGGACGCTTGTTCGGGCCCTCAAAGAAGAGGTAGGTCTTCCGGTCCAACTACACTGTCATTACTCCAGCGGCCTGGCTTCCATGGCCTATTGGGAAGCTGTGCATGCGGGCGTCGACGTGGTGGATACCGCCATCTCTTCCATGGCGCTGGGTTCGTCGCAACCGCCTTGCGAATCCCTGGTCGTCGCCTTGCAGGGTACGCCCTACGATACCGGACTGGATGTGGGTCTTCTGGCGGAGATCGCCGGCTATTTCAGAGATGTGCGCCAGCGTTACAAAGAGTTCGACGTCGGCTCTGCGGCCGTGGACATTAACGTGCTCAACTACCAGATACCCGGGGGCATGATCTCCAACTTC
Source organism: Clostridia bacterium (assembly GCA_014360105.1). Classification (GTDB taxonomy): domain Bacteria; phylum Bacillota; class DSM-521; order Neomoorellales; family SLTJ01; genus JACIYD01. Next base: position 6,226 of record JACIYD010000033.1, on the reverse strand, counting down.
GTTGCCCAATTAACGCAGTTGAACGCCCTGGAGAAACTGCCGCAGGTACTGGCCGAAGTGCCGCGGGTGCGGGAAGATTTGGGTTACCCGCCTCTGGTGACGCCGACCAGTCAGATCGTGGGCACGCAGGCCGTCTTTAACGTGTTAGGCGGGGAACGCTACCGCATTTGCGCCAACGAGACCAAAGCCTATCTGCGGGGCCTTTACGGCCAGCCACCGGGACCGGTTAACGAGGAGGTGCGCCGGAAGGTTATCGGCGGGCAAGAAGTCATTACCTGCCGGCCGGCCGACCTGCTGGCACCACGCCTGGAGCAGGCACGCGAGGAAATTAAGGATCTGGCCCGGAGCGAAGAGGATGTCCTTTCTTATTGTCTCTTTCCCACGGTGGCCAAGGAGTATCTCGCCTGGCGCGAGGCAAACTAGCCGGGAGGAGCGGAGGGAATCGTGTCTTTTGCCGTTTACGTCAAGGCGGAACTGGCCCGTATTTGGCCAGAAAAGGCCTGTTGCCGCCAGGCGGAACTGGCGGGCCTGGTTGCCTTCGCCGGGTGCCTGGAGGAGAAGGAAAACGGGCCGTATCTCGTTTTGCGCACCGGTCAGGCGGCCGTAGCCCGGCTGCTGTACCGGTTGCTGCGAGCGGGCCTTGACGTCAGGCCCAAAGTTGATACGGCTACGCACCGCTATTACCTCCTTGCCCCGCTCACCCCGGTCCTCCTTGAATGGCTGGATGGCTGGCCCGGCCTGCTCGACCGGAACCAGCGGCTGTCGCAGCGCCAACTGCGGCGCGTGGGCCTGGGCGGAAGCTGCTGCCGGCGGGCCTTCTTGCGCGGTGCTTTCCTGGTTGCGGGGTCGGTGAGCAATCCGCGCGCCGGCTACCACCTGGAGATTTCTCTGCCGGGCGCAGCGTGGGGGTACAATCTGGCCCTCCTGCTCCTTCCCTTCAAGCTCCAGCCCCATTTGGCGGAGCGCCGTGGCGGCACCGTCCTCTATTTCAAGGATGGGGAGCAGGTGGCGCGGTTTCTCAACGTGATCGAAGCCCATGCGGCGCTGCTCGACTTTGAGAGCGCCCGTGTCTATCGGGAAGTAAGGAACCGGGTGAACCGGTTGGTAAACTGCGATACCGCCAATCTAAACCGCACCGTCGAGGCTTCGATGCGGCAGGTGGCAAGCATTTGCCGGCTGGGGAACTTCATCAATCTTGCGGAGCTGCCGCCAGGCCTGCGCGAAGTGGCGGCGCTGCGCCTGCAATATCCCGATGCCACGCTGCGGGAGCTGGGCCAGATGCTCAAACCCCGGGTCGGCAAGGCGGCGGTGAGTTACCGGCTGCGGCGGCTGGAAGAACTGGCGGCCCAACTGGCCAAGGAGAGGGCTGGCGGTGCGCCGCTATAAGCGCTTTCCCGTCAGGGAGAAGAATTCCATGCAGTACTGGACGCGCGTGGTGCCTTTCTGGCGGGTTTGCTTCAACTTCCTGATCATCGAAGTCTGCCGCTTCCTCCCTTTTCTCGGGCTGAAAAACTACTGTTACCGCCACCTGCTCGGGATGCAGGTGGGGGCAAATGTTTCCGTAGGTCTGATGGCCATGTTCGACATTTTTCATCCGGACTACATCAGCATCGGCGAAGACAGCATTATCGGTTATCATGCGACGATTCTCTGTCACGAGTTCTTACCCCGGGAGTATCGCCTCGGCAGGGTGGAGATCGGCCGCCGCGTGCTTATCGGCAGTAACGCGACCATTCTCCCGGGTGTGTGCATCGGCGACGACGCGGTAGTGGCCGCCGGAGCGGTGGTAACCAGGGATGTACCGCCCGGGGCACTGGCTGCCGGTGTGCCGGCACGGGTGATCCGGCGGCGGGCGGTTGCGGAAGAGGGCACGGACGAATCGTGAAACCGTTGCTTGGCGCGGCGCGGTGGCTGGGAGACCTGCTCTTCAGCCGCCGTTTTCTCTGGCTAATGTGCGGCATCAACGCTGTCGGCGCGGCCTCCGGTTACCTGTGGTACGCGGGCCAACTGGCGGTTACACGTTGGTATTACTGGCCCTTTGTCCCCGACAGCCCTCTTGCGGCCACGCTTTTCAGCGCCATGCTGGCCGCCTTTCTTGCCCGGCGGCGGGGGCCGGGCTGGCAACTCCTCGCCCTGCTAGCTTCCGTCTGGATCATCAAATACGGTTTCTGGGCGATGGGGATTCTAACCGATTACCGTGCCGTCTCCTCCTCCGGGTTTAGCCTCCTCGAATGGGCACTCTGGCTTTCCCACCTGGGCATGGCCCTTGAGGGTTTGCTTTACCTTCCCTTCCTAGGTGCTGCCAAGTGGCAGGCACTGATAGTGACTCTCTGGCTTGGGTGGAACGACTACGTGGACTACGGCCTGGGCCAGCATCCTTACCTCTTTTTCCAGCAGCAGCATGCGCTTGCCCGCTCCCTGGCCTTTTCCCTCACGGCAGTGCTGGCGGCGTTTGTCTGGCTAAAGTCATTCTCTTCCAAGAATAACCCGTCTTGATGGGAGGAAAACGACAAGCATCACCGAAATATAATCATCAAGGGTGGAGGAGGAGAGAAACCAGAGGTGTGGGCGCATGCGTGTGGGTATCGGCATCGGTGTTGAACAGACGCAAAAGCTGGTGATGACGCCCGAGCTACGCCAGGCCATCGTCATCCTGCAACTCTCGAGCCTGGAACTGGCGAACTATATCGAGCAGGCGCTCCTGGATAACCCCCTCCTGGAGATTAGAGAAGAGCCGGAAGGTGAGCCGGAAGAAGCCCTGAGCAGTACGGCCGGTGAGGACTGGGAGGACTACTTTGCCGACGACGCCGACCTGGGTTACGTCGACCTGGCCCGTGCCGAAGAGCGCCGTTTCAACTACGAACATTACCTCACCGAAGCCCCCACCTTGCACGATCATCTCCGCTGGCAACTCCAGGTGGCGCGAGTAAGCCCGAGGCAGCGAAGCATCGGGGAATTTCTCATTGGGAACATCGACGACCGCGGTTACCTGCGCATCGGCATCGAGGAGGCGGCCCGTTACCTGAAAGTGGGTCCGGAAGAAGTGCGCCAGGCACTGCGGCTCGTGCAAAGCTTTGATCCGCCGGGGGTGGGTGCGCGCGACCTTACGGAATGCTTGCTTCTCCAGTTGCAGCAATTGGACGCGCGCAACTGCCTGGCGGAAAAGGTGGTGCGCTATTACCTGGCCGACGTGGCCGCGGGGCGGTTGGGTCGGATAGCCAGGAATCTGGGCGTGGGCATCCAGGAGGTGCAGCGGCTGGTCGATCTGATTCGCAGCCTCGATCCCAAGCCGGGACGGCGCTTCGGCTCTCCGGCCGACGTGCGTTACTTACAACCTGACGTGATCGTGGAAAAGGTGGGCGACGAGTACGTGGTCATGGTGAACGATGGCCTGGCGCCGCGCCTCGGGATCAGCCCGCTTTATTCTTCCTTGCTGAGAAACGGTGAGCTTTGCGATCCGGAAACCCGGCGCTTCATCGAAGGGAAACTGAACGCGGCCACCTGGCTTATCCGCAGCATCGAACAGCGCCGTCTCACCCTTTACCGCGTGGCCAGTTGCATCGTTGATTTCCAACGGGAGTTTCTGGACAAAGGAATTAAGTACTTAAAACCGCTCAATTTGCGGCGGGTGGCCGAGAGCCTGGGCATCCACGAATCGACGGTGAGCCGGGCAACGGCAAATAAGTATCTGCAGACACCCCAGGGTTTATTCGAGTTCCGCTTCTTCTTTGCCAATAACGTAAGTAGTAATCAGCAGCAGGAGGCGGCGGCGCAAACGGTGAAGAAGCTCCTTCAAGAATACATTGCCGCCGAGGACCCTCATCACCCGCTAACCGACCAGCAACTGGCCGAACTTTTGCGGCAGCGCGGCATCTGTCTGGCGCGGCGCACGGTGGCCAAGTACCGCGACGAATTAGGCATTCTGGCGGCGAACAAGCGAAAGCGCTATTAAGGCACAAGGGTCGCCCGGAAGCGCCAGCACCGGCCCTCTCATCTTATTTGGAATAGGCTCACTAACAAAGTAATTGCGGCAGTTTTGGACAGAGGAGGTAGGAACCATGGCCGTTCGCGTAGGGATCAACGGGTTTGGTCGGATAGGGCGTCTTGTGTTGCGGGCTGCAAACGGGAGGCCAGAAGTGGAGGTCGTGGCTATTAACGGCTCGATCGACGTGCAGACCAACGCCCACCTCCTGAAGTACGACTCGGTGCACGGCATCTTTGGCGCAGAGGTAGAGACGCGGGAGAACTCCATGGTCGTCGCGGGGCGGGAGATCCGGGTGCTTACGGAACGGGATCCGGAGAAACTCCCCTGGGGCGAGCTGGGGGTCGAGGTCGTGGTGGAGGCCACCGGGCTTTTGACGAACGCCCAGCAGGCAATGGTACACCTCAACAAGGGTGCCAGGAGGGTGATCATCACCGCGCCGGCGCGGAACGAGGACGCCACCCTGGTGATGGGAGTAAACGAGGAACTCTACGATCCCGGGCAGCACCGGGTTATTTCATGCGGTTCTTGCACCACGAACTGTCTGGCACCGGTGGTTAAGGTGCTCCACCGCCACTTCACCATTCAGCGCGGCCTGATGACCACGGTGCACGCTTACACCAACGACCAACGCATCCTCGACCGCAGTCACCGCGATCTCCGGCGTGCGCGGGCGGCCGCTCTTTCCATTATTCCCACCACCACCGGTGCCGCCCGTTCGTTGGGCCAGGTCATCCCGGAGCTAAAGGGGAAGTTCAACGGGTTTGCCATGCGGGTGCCGGTGCCGAACGTCTCGGTAGTGGATCTGGCGGCGGACGTCAGCCGTCCCGTGAGCGTGGAAGAGGTTAACGGTGCGCTGCGCCGCGCGGCGGCTACGGAATTGAAAGGCATTCTCGCCTACACCGAAGAACCGCTGGTTTCCGTGGATTTCAACGGTAACCCCCATTCGGCTATCGTCGACGGCAGTTTGACCATGGTCATCGACGAGGTGATGGTCAAGGTGGTCGCCTGGTACGATAACGAGTGGGGATATGCCAACCGGGTGGTCGACCTCATTAGCTTCATGGCCGGCCGCGGCATCTAGGACCGGCGCCCGCTAGCGGGTGCATGGGACGCCCAAGAGTACTGCCAGGGGCAGGCAGGAGCATCTTCTGACGTATGCCCATTTTTTGCCGAGTGGTCTTTGGCTCCCGGCGCAAGACTTTCCGCATCGCGGCCCAGCCGGGCTTTGCGCACCCTCAGTTCGGCCCGCGAGGCTTGCGCCAACGAGGGAGCCAAAGACCGCAAGAGGCAAACCAGGGATAACCCAGGTTGGAATGGTTCTTGCCCAGGTAACTTATACTAGCTATACTAACTGATAGTAACCATGGGACCTGGGGGGTAGATGCTGTTGCCTGTCTCGTTGGCGATTAACGGCTTCGGCCGAATCGGGCGCCTCGTCTTCCGGGCGGCCATGGGCCGGGCGGACTGCACCGTGGTGGCGATTAACGACATCACGGACGCGCGGACAAATGCTCACCTTTTGAAGTACGATTCTACCCACGGCCGGCTGCCGGCCCGGGTAGAGGCAAGCGACGATAGCATCGTTGTCGAAGGACACGCGGTCAAGGTCTTCGCCGAGCGCCACCCGGAGAACCTGCCCTGGGCTGAGCTCGGCGTCGACGTGGTGGTGGAAGCAACCGGACTTTTTACAGACGGCCTCAAGGCGGCAGCGCACCTCAAGGCAGGGGCAAAGAAGGTGATCATTACCGCCCCGGCGAAAAACGAAGACGTCACCATTGTTATCGGCGCCAACGAGGAAGTATACGACCCGGCGCGGCACCACGTTGTTTCCATGGCTTCCTGTACCACGAACTGTCTGGCACCGGTGGCCAAGGTGCTGCACCGGGAGTTCACCATCAAGCGGGGCCTCATGACCACGGTACACGCCTATACCAACGACCAACGTGTTTTGGATCAGGCGCACCGCGACCTGCGCCGCGCGCGCAGCGCCGGAGCATCGATCATCCCCACGACTACCGGCGCCGCCCGGGCGGTGGGAACGGTTTTGCCGGAGCTCAAAGGCAAGCTCAACGGCTTTGCCATGCGGGTACCGGTCCGTAACGTCTCCGTGGTCGACCTGGTGGCCGAGGTGGGCCGGGCGGTGACGGTGGAAGAGGTGAACGCCGCGCTCCGGCAGGCGGCCGCGGGTGAGCTGAAGGGGGTCCTGGATTATACGGAAGAGCCACTGGTCTCGGCCGATTT
>JACIYD010000329.1 GCA_014360105.1 Clostridia bacterium | reverse complement strand
CCCTTACGTTCCCGTTGTCGTCTTCATAGAAAAAGAGCCGCTCGGCCCGGTGTCCCCTAGGATAGACGAGTAAACGGAAAAGCGAATTGGTCTCGGCGCAGGCCCGGACCGGGTCTACGGAGCGGAGAAACTGTTCGGCAACGCGAACGTCAACAGGCTGCCGCCCTCCCAGTTCGCGCCGGATGTTGTTGATCAGAGATGTGCCGACGGTGCAAAGAACTGTGCGCACCAGGCTTCCCCCCTTGACGCTACCGGCAGCCCTCATCCTCCGGAGGGTCTCCCCGCGCCGCTTACTTCCTAGTCTGCCAGATATGCCAGCAGTTCCTGGTACCAGGCCTTGTCGCGGGACTGCTTCTCCCGCCCGGCCTCACGGACCTTGGCAACAATAGCGGCCGCGACGCGCCGTTTCTGTTCTGGACCGACCTGCATTCTCCTCCACTGCTCACAGAAAGTCTGAACGCGCCCCGCCACTTCGGCCGGCCTCAAGGCCTGCACCTGCCGAATAAGCTGCTCGGCTTTTTCCCGGTCCGGATCAACCGGGCGCCGCACCTCCAGGCGCAGCCGGCCGTACCCGCTGGATGTTTTCGCGCCGATCCCCAGGTGGATGAAGGCGTGCGCCAGTACATCAAAGGTTGCCTCAACCCATTTGGCCGGACCGGACAGCGCCACCAGGTAGCGGCCGGTAGCCGAGAGAAAGGGCACGGGGTTGGGGCTGTCCCAGTCCGCCGGCGGCTCCTCCTCGCCGCGGTAGTACTTCGGGTGGTGCACGGTAATTACGTCCGGGTAGAGGAGCTTTGTGCCCGGCAGGGGCATGGCGTCGAAAAAGGTCACGTACCCGGCAATGTGGGTGTCCCCGAAGAGCGTGCGGTAGGCCGTGGTCCCCGGCCGCCAGAATTCTCCGAGGTGCAGGCGGGCGAAGCTGGCGGCCAGGCCCTTGAGGGCGCTGCCGGGAATATACGGGACGCCGAAGGTATGGTGCAGGGTCACCGAGGTCTCCAGGACGCTATCCTCGCCCAGGCCCACCGCCATGCGCCCCACGACCTCCGCCACCCGACAGTCGGCACCGTACTTCTCCAGGGCACCACGCCACCGCTCGAACCAACGCGTATATACCTCGGGCACGGGAATTTCGGCTACCTCCCGTACCAAGTTCTGCCGACTCTCCTTGTCTTCATCCCCCTGCGGACGAATGAACTTGTCGAACCACAGCCCGGCATTGGTCGTCGGGGTTTTCGTTACGTTGGCCAGGCAGCACCGCCGCGTGCTCATTCTTCGTCCCCCTCGTCCGCGCCCGGCTCCACGCCCAGCACCGACTGGGCAAACCGCTTATACCACACCAGGGCGGCCAGCACGTCGCGCGTCAGGCGCATGTACTCCAGGAGATCGGCGCAGCGGCTCCGCCTCTCCAGATCGGCTTGCCCGACGGCAGCGGCGAGGTCTGCCAGTAGCCTCTCGCCCGCCGGGCCGCCCTTGGCCCTGACGAACGCCAGCGCCTGCGCCAGGCCGGCGCTCCGGATGAGCACCGGCAGTCGATGGGCCAGGGAACCGTATTTCTTGCGCTCCTCTTCGCCCACCCGCGACACCTGGGCAAAGATCTGGGCCGCATAGCGTTGGCTACGCGTCTGCACGGCCATCCCCTCCCGCCAGCCGTAACCGGCAAAGTCCCCGGCCTACCGTGGCCTTACCGCCCAGTTGTAGCGGACTAGCAATCAGTTCCCCGATAGTGGCGAAGACTTTTTCCGGCCCTGCCTTCACAGGGGTAGCAACCACCAGTCCCGCGAGAACGGTCTCGGCGGGAAGAGCCTCCTCATACCACAGCCCGCCCTCCTCGACCGTTTTGGCCTCCTCATGCAGCCGGATGCGGGCCATGACTTCCGTAGCCGTCTCGAGCAGGAAGCTCATCACGTCATCATGCACGATACAGAAGCGGCCGACCAGCGCCCGCTGCCATTCCGCCTCTCCGGCGAAGACCTGTCCCCCGATCCACTCGCCCCAGGCGCGCGCCCGGGCATCGGCCTGGGAGGTCAGGTCGAGGTCCTCCAGTATGACCTGACCGTCCGACACGATGAGGCACTCGGAGTCGGCAACGTGGCAGCAGGACGCCGAGGTCGGTGTGGGAACATCAGAAGGCACGTCGGTCACACCGGCGTATTGCGCATCGCGGAGGAAGCGCCGGAGGATGTGCGGGGAAGTTACCCAGGCAAAAGTTCCTACAAGGCTTCGCACCGGCAGCAAGAGCAGCCGCTGGTCGGAAATCTGCACCGACCCGGCGTACTCGTGGGCGCTGGCCTTGTCAGGGCCGAAAACGATACTGCGCGCCTCTTTGTCCGTACAGGCGTCGCGCAGCACCCCCTTGAGAGAGGAGCCGGGGAGATAGGGAATGCCTGTGGCTTTCTCGCGGGCGGTCGGCAGGTCGATAACTCCCACGCCCTGGCCCGTTCCGGCATGGAGCGGGGAGAGGGCATGTACGAACAGCAGGCGTGCGTTCATGGGTGGGCCTCCTTTCAAAGCGTGTTCAGGAAGGCTTGCAACACATCCGTTTCTCCCCTCAGAGGCTCGATCTTGCGGGCCTCCTCAGGCTCGAGG
>JACIYD010000328.1 GCA_014360105.1 Clostridia bacterium | reverse complement strand
TTAAGAAAACCCAGGGTGAGATTTCCCTATTCGATCCAATTGGCGTCGACAAAGAGGGCAACGAAGTCACCCTCATTGATATTCTCGGTACGGAGCCCGACGCGGTGGCGGAACTGGTGGAAAACGGGTACGAGTTCGAGCGTATCCGGCGCCACCTGCAAAGGCTCAATGAGCGCGAGCGCGAAGTGCTGGAAATGCGTTACGGCATTTTAAGCGGCTTGCGGCGCACCCAAAGAGAAGTCGCCCGCAAATTGGGCATCTCGCGCAGTTATGTTTCCCGCAACGGCTATCGTCAACCGCCATCATCAGAGCCTTCACCGCGGGCCGGGGAACGCCCGCCCTCTTTGCCCGCGACCAGCCGGACGAAGATCCTCACCAGGTCCGGGTCGAACTGCTTCCCGGCACACCTCTCTAGCTCGGCAACGGCTTCCTCGTGGGATAGGGCCCTGCGGTAGGGGCGGTCCGTCGTCATCGCCTCGTAGGCGTCGACGACGGCCAGTATTCGGCTCAAGAGGTGGATCTCCTCCCCGCGCAGGCCCCGCGGATAGCCCTGGCCATCCCAGTGCTCGTGGTGCTGCAGGATGAGCTCGGCCACGGGAGCCAGGTCGGGCGAGGAAAGGGCGATGCGGTACCCGATCTCGGGGTGGCGCTGGACCTCTCTTCGCTCTTCCGCCGAAAGCTTACCGGATTTGAAGATGATCTGCTCCGGCACGCCCAGCTTGCCGATGTCGTGGACCTCGACCAGCAGGCAGAGAAGATCGATCTGCTCCCGCGCCAGGCCGACCGCCTCGCCCAGGGCGCAGGCCAGCTCTCTCATGCGGTCCGTGTGCAAATCCTTCTCCGCCAGCGCCGCCTTGAGGACCCGGAGTACGGCAAGCCTTGGCTCCCGCCGAAATAAAGCCCCCTGCCGCCACAGGCCAGGGGGGCATAGCCCTCACCGGCAACGACGTTGCCCTTTCTTTCGACCTTCTCGTATTCCTCCTCCCACTCCTGGCCGTCGCCGAGCACCAGGTCAACCAGGACAGGCCTGCGCTTACCGTAAAAGGGAACGGCATAAATGTAGTCGCCCTTCCCTAGTATTTCCTCTTTCTTGACGCCGGTCATCTCTTCCGCTGCCCGGTTCCAAATCAACACCTTTCCTTCGCGGTCGATGGCCAGGGTTGCGTCCGGGAGATAGTCGAGAATCTGTTCTAAAAGGGTTGCTCTTTCCGCCAACGCGCTTAAAGGGGAAATCGTGCCGCCTTGCAGAAGAAACTCCAGAAGTTCCCTGGCCGCTTCCATAAGTTCTTCCGGAAGGAGCTCTAGAAGGTTATAAAGTTCTTTTTTGCCCTGGCCCATGTGTGCGCGCCACCTTCCGGCCGGCAGCGGGCATGCCCTCTTTAGCCCGGTTCAGAGCCGACGTATTTCGCTACCCGCGGCCTCAAGCCTCGCGCCGTGCCTGCCGTGCTTTTTCCAGGCTTTGCTCTTGGTTCACCATCTTCTGCCGCATCATTACAGCCTTTCTCCCCCGTAGGAGGCGCTTCTCGCGCCTTCTTTAAGAGGCACTCCACAGGCCGAGGCCAGCACCGGTCTTCCTCGCAAAGGAGCTCGTAATTACCGTTTCGACCTATACGTACAAAATCCTGTCAAAATTGAAACAACCTCCGTGATCGCCTCAGTGTAGGAGGCGGCCACAATCTTGCAGCGGCCTCGGGCCGCCGGCAGATCACCGTCTTCTTTGGCACTGGCCGGCCGCTTTCTTCATTTCGCGAGCCGATGCTAGACCCTGACGGTGCGCGCCTGTATCCCTTCCGCGGTAACCGCCACGATTCCGTAGGCGTTGTACGGCGCAAACACCCGGTCGGTGGGGCTGCCGGGGTTGAAGAGGAGAACCCCGTCCTTTACTTCCCGGTAGGGTTGATGCGAGTGGCCGAACAGCACCGCATCGACGCCGGAAAACATGCCCGCCGCCCGCTCGGCCAGCCCCCTGGGCGCGCCCCGGCCGTGAACCACGCCGATCTTCCGGCCAGCCGCCTCGAAGGTGACCGTCTCGGGAAGAAACTCTTTAAGCGCCGGCTCGTCCATATTGCCCCGAACGGCCACTAGCTGACCGAGCTTCCCTAGGTATTCGTAAGCGGAAAGCGCCTCGAAGTCCCCGCAATGGACGATGAGGTCCGCGGTTGCCGCCGCCTCCTCGATGTCACGCGGCAGCCGCTCTCCGGGACGCCTGAAGTGGGTATCGGAAAGCACGAGTATCATCATATCAGCTACCAAGGACTCAAGTTCCCGCATTTCTCGGCCGCACCTTCGTCGAAAGCCGCACCAGTTCCTTCCCCGCGTCCGGATTCCCCGCCCCCACGGCCAGCGCCACGAGCCTTCCTTCAGCCTGCGCCGAAGTCTTGAGCCTTGGCCTCCTCGGCGGCCTGCCGCACCAGGAAACTCGCCCGGACGACGTCGCGGCCGCGGTGCACCTGCGAGAATCCGTTCCCGACGATGCCCACAATAGGCAGAACCGCCACGGTCAGGATGACCACCGCCACCAGGATCTCGACGAGGGTGAAACCCCGGTCTGCTAGCCTGCGCTCGATGACCCGGGCACAGCCTCCCAGTAC